>NZ_VZZR01000093.1:0-25468 GCF_009650555.1 Pseudomonas sp. EMN2 | reverse complement strand
GTGAGAGTAGGTCATCGTCAAGATTCATTTCGCAAAACCCCTATCTGCGCATGCAGGTAGGGGTTTTGTCTTTTCCGGATCGGAAAAGATCAACCCCGTGATATGGTTCCCCACCATATCCGCCCGCCTTCACGAGAGCGCCCAATGGCCCACACGACCTCACTGCACCCAGGTTTCATGATCGTCCAGGGCAATCGCCTGGATGATTTGCGCAATCTGGTGGTGAGTGTGATGCGCCGCTTTCCCTTGGCACCGCTGGAAAACGAAATCGCCCTGGTACAGAGCAATGGTATCGCCCAGTGGCTGAAACTGGCGCTGGCCGAGGACCCGCAGGACGACGACCAAGGCGGCTGCGGCATTGCCGCCGCAATCGACGTACAGTTGCCCGGCAGCTTCATGTGGCAGCTGTATCGCGGGGTGCTGGGCCGCGATGAAATCCCCGAAGTGTCGCTGCTCGACAAAGCCCCCCTGACCTGGCGCCTCATGCGCCTGCTGCCGGAGGTCATCGAGCGCCCGCATTTCGAGCCCTTGCGCCGCTTCCTCAACGACGACAGCGACCTGCGCAAACGCTATCAGCTGGCCGAACGCCTGGCCGACCTGTTCGACCAATACCAGGTCTACCGTGCCGACTGGCTCAAGGATTGGGCGGCCGGGGAGCATGTGCTCAACACCGCCCGCGGTGAACGCAAGCCGCTGGCCGCCGGTTACCGCTGGCAGGCCGAGCTGTGGCGAATCCTGCTCGAAGACGTAGGCGAAGAGGGCATGGCCCAGAGTCGCGCCGGTGTGCACCAGCGCTTCATCGAACGTATCAACAGCCTGGAACAAGCGCCCACGGGCCTGCCCGCGCGCTTGATCGTGTTCGGCATCTCATCGCTGCCGGCCCAGATCCTCGAGGCCATGGCCGGCCTGGCACGCTTCAGCCAGGTACTGCTGTGCGTGCACAACCCCTGCCGTCACCACTGGGGCGACATCGTTGCCGACAAGGACCTGCTGCGTCACCAGTACAAACGTCAGCAGCGCAAGCAAGGCATGCCCATGCAGCTGGACGACGAGCTGCTGCACCAGCACGCCCACCCGTTGCTGGCCGCCTGGGGCAAGCAGGGCCGTGACTACATCAACCTGCTCGACAGCTACGACGACCCCGGCAGCTATCAGGCCGTGTTCAGCGATGGCCGCATCGACCTGTTCAGCGACGGTGACCCCAAGACCCTGCTCAACCAGCTGCAGGACGACATCCTTGAACTTCGCCCCCTGGCCGAAACCCGCGAGCAATGGCCCCAAGTGGACCCTGCCAAGGACCGCTCCGTGCGCTTCCACGTGGCCCACAGCCCACAGCGCGAAGTCGAGATCCTGCACGACCAGCTGCTGGCCCGCTTCAGTGCCGACCCCAGCCTGCGTCCGCGCGACATCATCGTCATGCTCCCGGCCATCGACACCTACGCCCCGCACATTCGCGCGGTGTTCGGCCAGCTGGAGCGCAGCGACCCACGCTATATCCCGTTCACCCTGACCGACCAAGGCCAACGCGGCCGCGATCCCTTGCTGATCGCGCTCGAACACTTGCTGAAGCTGCCCGACAGCCGTTTTGCCGTGAGTGAGGTACTCGACCTGCTGGACGTACCGGCAGTGCGCGCCCGCTTCGCGATCGAGGAAAGCGACCTGCCTACCCTGCACCGCTGGATCGAGGGCGCAGGCATCCGCTGGGGCCTCAGTGCCCGGCAACGCGCCACGCTCGGCTTGCCCGAGGGCCTGGAGCAGAACAGCTGGCGTTTCGGCCTGCGCCGCATGCTGCTGGGGTACGCGGTAGGCGTAGGAGAGGGCTGCGACGGCATCGAGCCCTACGACGAGATCGGCGGGCTCGATGCTGCCCTGATCGGGCCGCTGGTTGCCTTGCTCGACGCCCTGGATATCGCCTGCCAGGCACTGTCGCAGCCGGCCACCGCCACGCAATGGGGCGAGCGCCTGCATGCGCTGCTGCAGATCTTCTTCCTGGCTGAAAACGAGCACGACGAACTGCTCCTGGTGCAGCTCCAGGACCTGCGCGACACCTGGCTGGAAACCTGCGAGGCGGTCAACCTGCAAGACCTGCTACCGCTCACCGTGGTTCGCGAGGCGTGGTTGTCGGGCCTCGACCAGGGCAAGTTGTCCCAGCGTTTCCTCGCAGGCTCCGTGAACTTCTGTACCTTGATGCCCATGCGCGCCATCCCGTTCCGGGTGGTCTGCCTGCTGGGCATGAACGACGGCGACTACCCGCGCGCGCAGCCACCGCTGGACTTCGACCTGATGGCCAGCGACTACCGCCCCGGCGACCGTTCGCGCCGGGAGGACGACCGCTACCTGTTGCTCGAAGCGCTGCTGTCGGCGCGCGACCAACTGTACGTCAGCTGGGTCGGGCGCAGCATCCGCGACAACAGCGAACGCCCAGCCTCGGTGCTGATCGGGCAGTTGCGCGATCATCTGGCCGCCGGTTGGCAACTGGCCAAGGCCAAACCAGGGCAGAAGGACGATGCGGGGCAGCAACTGCTGCATGCCCTGACCCAGGAGCACCCGCTGCAGCCGTTCAGCCAGCGCTATTTCCAGAAAGGCAGCCCGCTGTTCAGCTTTGCCCATGAGTGGCTGGTCCTGCATCAGGACGCCGCAGAGGCCCAGGCAGCCCATGCCCCGCTGTTGCCCTACAGCAGCGATGAGCCATTGAGCCTGATGCAGTTGCAGGATTTCATGCGCCATCCCGTCAGGCACTTCTTCAGTCAGCGCCTGAAAGTCTACTTCGAAGCCCTGGAAGCCCCCACGCCGGACGAAGAGCCCTTCGCCCTCGACGCCCTGCAACGCTACGGCCTGAGTGAAAGCCTGCTGGGTGCCGCGCTGGCCGCGCCGGACAACCCCGAGCAGGCGCTGCAGGCCCAGGCCCGCCGCTTGCAAGCCTGTGGCCTGCTGCCGCTGGCCGGGTTCGGCGAGGCGTTGCAGGCCGAGCTGATCCAGCCCCTGCCAGACCTGCTGCAGCGCCATGGGCAATTGCTGCAGCGCTGGCCAACGCTGGTGGAAGGCGCCTTGCCGATCCACTTCGAACACGGCCTGCACCGCCTCGAGGGCTGGCTGGGCCGGGTCTACCAGGCCGACGACCAGAGCCTGCTGAGCATCGCCACCGTGCCCAACACCCTCAGTGCCGGGCGCAACAGCCTCAAGTGGCACCGGCTGATCCCGGCCTGGGTCATGCACCTGGCCGCCTGCGCCTCGGGCTACCCGTTGCACAGCGCGCTGGTGGCCAGCGACCTGACCCTGCTCCTGGCGCCATTGCCCCAAGGCCAGGCCGCCGAACGGCTGGGCGAACTGCTGGTGGCGCGCCAGGCCGGCATGAACGCCCCCCTGCCGGTCGCGGCCAAGACCGCGTTCGCCTGGCTGGCCCAGGAAGATCCGGACAAGGCGCTTGCCGCCGCCGCCCGCGCCTACGAAGGTGACGGCCTGATCAGCAACGGCGAGCGCAGTGAAAGCCTGGCCCTGGCCCGCCAGTACCACGACTTCGCCGCGCTGGTGCTGGATGAAACCTTCGAAGGCTGGTGCGAAGCCCTGTACCGCCCCCTGTTCGCAGCGCCCTGGCAGACCCTCGGCAACTCGGAGAGCGCCCAATGAGCCAAGCCCGCCCGCTGGCCTTGAGTTTCCCCCTGCACGGCAGCCAGCTGATCGAAGCCAGTGCCGGCACCGGCAAGACCTTCACCATTTCGGCGCTGTACCTGCGGCTGATCCTCGGCCACGGCGGCGAGCAGGGTTTCGCCCGCGAACTGCTGCCCCCGCAGATCCTCGTGGTGACCTTCACCGACGCCGCCACCAAAGAGCTGCGCGAACGCATCCGTGCCCGCCTGGCCGAGGCAGGCCGGTTTTTCCGCGGCGAGCTGGAAGACGCCGACCCGCTGCTGCATCAACTGCGCGACGAGTATCCACAGGAGCATTGGCCACGCTGTGCCAGCCGCCTGGAGATCGCCGTGCAGTGGATGGACGAGGCCGCGGTATCGACCATCCACGGCTGGTGCCAGCGCATGCTGCGCGAGCACGCGTTCGACAGTGGCAGTCTGTTCACCCAGAGCCTGGAAACCGACCACAGCGAGCTGCTTGGCCAGGTCATGCGCGACTACTGGCGGCGCTTCTGCTACGGCATGCGCGGCGAATCCCTGGCCTGGGTGCGGGGCCACTGGGGCAGCCCCGATGCCCTGCTGCCACGCATCCGCCCCTTGTTCGGCCGGGTGCGCAGCGAACAGCACGACCAAGACCCGCAACAACTGATCGAAGCGACCCTGCGCGAGCGCACTGAGCAACTGCGCCAACTCAAGGCGCCATGGGCCGCCTGGGCCGATGAGCTGCAGCAGATCTGCCGCGACGCCGTGGCCGCCAAGCAGGCCGACGGCCGCAAGCTCCAGGCGCGCTACTTCGAGCCCTGGTTCGACAAGCTCAAGGCCTGGGCTGGCGACGATCAAGCCCTGGACCTCGACCTGGGCACCGGCTTCACCCGCTTGACCCCCGACGGCATGGCCGAGGCATGGAAGGTCGGCGAGCCGCCGAGCCATCCAGCCCTGCATGCCATGCAAACCCTGCGCGAACAATTGCAGGGGCTCGCCAGCCCTGAGGTGCGCGTGCTGGAGCATGCCGCCGCCTGGGTCTCGGCCCGCTTCGAAGTGGAAAAGCGCCGTCGCGCCGAAATGGGCTTCGACGACATGCTGCTGCGCCTGCAGCATGCGCTGGCCAGCGAGTCCGGCGAGCGCCTGGCCGGGTTGATCCGCGAGCAGTTCCCGGTCGCGCTGATCGACGAATTCCAGGACACCGACCCGGTGCAATACGGCATCTTCGAGCGCATCTATCGCATCACCGAGAACAACCCGCAAACCGGCCTGTTCATGATCGGCGACCCCAAGCAGGCGATCTACGCCTTCCGTGGCGCCGACATCTTCACCTACCTGGCGGCCCGGCGCGCCACCGCTGGGCGCCTGCACAGCCTGGACACCAACTACCGCTCAAGCCAGGCCATGGTGGCGGCCGTGAACCGGGTCTTCCTGCAGGCCGAGGCGCGTGAGCAAGGCCGCGGCGCCTTCCTGTTCCGCGCCCAGGGCGACAACCCCTTGCCCTTCGTCGAGGTCCGCGCCAAAGGCCGCAGCGAACAGTTGCTGATCGACGGCCAGCCCAGCGCGGCGTTGCACTGCTGGCACCTGCAAAGTGACGAGCCGGTGTCCAACACCCTGTATCGCCAGCGCCTGGCCGCCAGTTGCGCCAGCCATATCGTCGCCGTGCTCAACGGCGGCCAGCAGGGCGTCAGTGGCTTTGCCGGCAGTGACGGCGCACTGCGCCCGTGCCTGCCGTCCGATATCGCCATCCTCGTGCGCGACGGTCACGAAGCGCAGTTGGTCCGCGCCGAACTGGCGGCCCGCGGGGTGCGCAGCGTCTACCTGTCAGACAAGGATTCGGTGTTCGCCGCCCAGGAAGCCCACGACCTGCTGGCCTGGCTCAAGGCCTGCGCCGAGCCGGACGCCGAGCGCATGCTCAAGGCCGCCCTGGCCAGCCTGACCCTCGGCTTGCCGCTGATCGAACTGGAGCGCCTGAACCAGGACGAGCGGGTCTGGGAAGGCTGGGTCATGCGCTTTCGCAGTTACCGCGAAATCTGGCAACGCCAAGGCGTATTGCCGATGCTGCGCCGCCTGCTGCACGACTTCCACCTGCCGCGCAGCCTGATGGCGCGCACCGACGGCGAGCGGGTGCTGACCAACCTGCTGCACCTGGCCGAACTGCTGCAGCAGGCGGCCGGCGAGCTGGATGGCGAGCAGGCATTGATCCGCCACCTGGCCGAGCACCTGGCCAACGCCGGGCAGGCCGGCGAGGAGCAGATCCTGCGCCTGGAAAGCGACGAGCAGTTGGTCAAGGTGGTGACCATCCACAAATCCAAAGGCCTGGAATACCCCCTGGTGTACCTGCCGTTCATCTGCACCAGCAAGCCGGTGGATGGCTCGCGCCTGCCGCTGTCCTGGCATGACGAAGACGGCACGGCACACCTCACGCTCACGCCGGATGCACAGCAGGTCGAACGTGCCGACGACGAGCGCCTGGCAGAAGACCTGCGCCTGCTCTACGTCGCCCTGACCCGCGCCCAGCACGGTTGCTGGCTGGGTGTCGCCGACCTCAAGCGGGGCACCCAGCGCAGCTCGCAGCTGCACCGCTCGGCCCTGGGTTACCTGCTCGGTGGCGGCCTGCCGCTGTCGGCATCCAGCCAACTGGGCGAGTGGCTGCAGGCTCTGGGTGCCGACAGCCCGGCCATCATCAGTGGGCCGCTGCCCGAGGCCGACGAGCAAAGCTACCGCACCCCCGCGAACGACAGCGAGCTGTTGCCGGCACGCAAACCCCGACGGGCCGCCGCCGAGCAATGGTGGATCGCCTCCTACAGTGCGCTGCGTGTCGGCGATCAGACGCTTATCGCCGACAGCTCCCAGGCCCAACAACTGCTGGACGACGAAGCACTGGACAGCCAGCTGCTGCGCGAAGTGCCGGCCGAGTCCGGTGATATCCACCGCTTCCCCCGTGGGCCCAACCCCGGCACCTTCCTCCATGGCCTGCTCGAATGGGCAGGCCAAGAAGGCTTCGCCGCCGTGAGCAGCCAGCCCGAGCTGATCGAGCGCACCGTGGGCCGGCGCTGCAACCGCCGCGACTGGGCCGGCTGGATCCCCACGCTCAGCCAGTGGCTGCAGCAGATGCTGGTGCAGCCCATGCCGTTGCAGGGCGCTACCCTGCAGTTGGCGGCGCTGAGCCAGTACCAGATCGAGATGGAGTTCTGGTTCGCCAGCCATCAGGTCGATACCTTGCACCTCGACCAACTGGTGGTTCGCCATACCCATGACGGCGCCGCGCGCCCGGCGCTCCAGCCGACCCAGCTCAACGGCATGTTCAAGGGCTTCATCGACCTGGCGTTCGAGCTGGACGGGCGCTACTACGTGGCCGACTACAAATCCAACTGGCTCGGCCCAGACGCCCAGGCCTATGGCGCCCTGGCCATGGAGCAGGCGATCCTCGAGCACCGCTACGACCTGCAGTACGTGCTCTACCTGCTGGCCCTGCACCGCCAGTTGCGCGCACGCCTGCCCGACTACGACTACGACCGCCATGTCGGCGGTGCCCTGTTCATCTTCCTGCGCGGCACACATTCGACAGGCAACGGCCTATATCACGCCCGCCCGCCACGCGCACTGATCGAAGCCCTCGATGCGCTGTTCCGTGGCGAGCACGCGCCCGCGCAGCAGGACCTGTTTGCTGGAGCCACGCCATGAGCCGCAGCCTCGACGACCTTCTGCCGACCCCACTGCAGGCCGAGCACCTGAGCGCCCTGGCGCCCCTGCACGACAGCCACGACCTGCTGGCCCTGCTCGACCGCTGGGTGGAACGTGGCTGGCTGCGTGCGCTGGACCGGGCCTTCGTCGGCTTCCTCGAAGAGCTCGCCCCAGGCAGCGATCCGTTGGTGTTGCTGGCGGCGGCGCTGGCCAGCCACCAACTGGGTCACGGCCATGTCTGCCTCGACCTTGCCCAGACCCTGGCCGAGCCGGACTTCGCGCTGTCGCTGCCGCCAGAAGGCGATGCCCTGGCCGGGCCGCTGCTGCTGCCTTCGCAGTTGCTGGCCAGCCTCGACCTGAACACCTGGTTGCAGCGCATCGGCGATAGCCAGCTGGTGGCGGCAGGCGACAGCAGCGCACAGCGCCCTCTGGTGCGCAGTGGTGAACGTCTGTACCTACGCCGCTATTGGTCTTACGAGCGGCGCATCGACGGCGCATTGCACGAGCGCCTGGCCCGTCAGCAGCCGTTGCAGGCCGATCTGTCCGTGCGCCTGGCGCAACTGTTCGACAACGGCACGCCGGCCGTCGAGGTGGATTGGCAAAAACTCGCCTGCGCCCTGGCCACCCGTGCCGGTTTCAGCGTCATCACCGGCGGCCCCGGCACCGGCAAGACCACCACGGTGGTGCGGTTGTTGGCCCTGCTGCAGGCGCCGGCGGTAGAGCAGGGCCGGCCCCTGCGCATTCGCCTCGCGGCGCCCACCGGCAAGGCCGCGGCGCGCTTGACCGAGTCCATCGGCCAGCAGGTCGAGCGCTTGCGGGTCGACAGCGCGGTGCGCGCGCAGATCCCCACCGACGTCAGCACCGTGCACCGCCTGCTCGGCAGCCGCCCGGGCTCGCGCCACTTCCGGCATAACGCCGGCAACCTGTTGCCACTGGATGTGCTGGTGATCGACGAGGCGTCGATGATCGACCTGGAAATGATGGCCAACCTGCTCGACGCCTTGCCACCCAATGCGCGGCTGGTATTGCTGGGCGACAAGGACCAGTTGGCCTCGGTGGAAGCGGGTGCGGTGCTGGGCGACCTATGCCGCGACGCCGAAGACGGCTGCTATTGGCCGCAGACCCAGGCCTGGCTGGAGCAGATAGGCGGCCAATCGCTGGCCAACAGCGGCCTGAAACCGGGCGAAAGCCCGCGCAACCCGCTGGCCCAGCAGATCGTCATGCTGCGCCATTCCCGGCGTTTCGGTGAGGGCAGCGGCATCGGCCAACTGGCACGGCTGGTCAACCGCCAGCAGGCCCTAGAGGCCCGCGCGCTGCTGGCCAGCAAGCCCGATGACGTCTTCTGCCTGACCCTCGGCGGCGAGCACGACAAGCGCTTCGACCGCCTGCTGCTCGACGGCCTCAACCGCGGCGTCGAGGGCCCCCAGGGCTATCGCAACTATCTGCGCAACATCGGCCGCCTGCGCCCGCCACCAGGCACCCCGGCGGACGATCCGCGCTGGGAACACTGGGCCGGCGAAGTGCTGAGCCGTTTCGAGGACTTCCAACTGCTGTGCGCGGTGCGCAAGGGCGCCTGGGGCGTCGAAGGCCTGAACCAGCGGGTGGAGCGGGTGCTGCACAATGCCGGGCTGATCGACAGCCAGCAGCTGTGGTACGAGGGGCGCCCGGTACTGGTAACCCGCAACGACTACGGCCTCGGCCTGATGAACGGTGATATCGGCATTGCCCTGCGCCTGCCCGATGACCAGGGCCAGGCCCCGCTGCGCGTGGCCTTCCCGCGTAACGACGGCAGTGGCGGGGTGCGTTTTGTCCTGCCCAGCCGCCTGAGCGAGGTGGAAACCGTGTTCGCCATGACCGTGCACAAGTCCCAGGGCTCGGAGTTCAGCCACACCGCGCTGGTGCTGCCCGACGCACTCAACCCGGTGCTGACCAAGGAGCTGGTGTACACCGGCATTACCCGGGCCAAGCACTGCTTCAGCCTGATCGAGCCGCGCAGCGGAGTGTTCGAGGAGGCTGTGGGGCGCAGGGTAAGACGTGTTTCGGGGCTGATGCTGGAACAACTGTGATACGGGCGTACCACGTTGCTGTGCTATCGTTGCGGCATTATCTGGCAACTTTTTGAGAGATTTCCCACATGACAGTGGCTGTCTCGGTTTTGAGGCGGGTGAAGGATTGCGCGCGCTCGCTGCTGATGGCCACGCTGTTGCTGACCGGCGTGTCCGCCCAGGCGCTGGCCGGCGAGCCGAGCACGCAGGCGCAGCAACGGGCCAAGGCAGTGACCCAGGTAGTGCTGGGCATCCTCAGCTATGCCCGCTGGCCCGCCGAACCCAACCCCCTGCGCCTGTGCCTGGTCGGCCCCACCGAATACGCCGACGACCTGATCAAAGGCACGCTGCAGAGTTCCGGGCAGCCACTGCAGGTGCGCCGACTGCTGGCCGGCAATGCCAGCCTGGCCAGTGCCTGTGATGCCGTTTACATCGGCAAGCTCGAACCCGGCGAGCGTGATCGCCTGTTCCAGGCAATCAGCGGTCACCCGGTACTGAGCATCACCGAAGCCGACGACCCCTGCACCGTGGGCAGCCTGTTCTGCCTGCGGGTCAGCGATCAGCAGGTGGCCTTCGACGTCAACCTCGATTCGGTAGCGCGCAGCGGCGTGCGCATCCACCCCAGCGTGCTGCAGTTGTCGCGGCGGCGGGCGGCGCAGCCATGAGCGGCCCTGACCAGCGCATGCCCCGGCCGACCCTGCGAGCGGTGCTGGGGCGTGGTCACCTGGGCATTGCCCTGCTCGCCGCCGGCCTGGCCGGGGTCCTGGTGACCCTGCTCGGGGTGGCCGCCCTGCGCGTTTACGCCAACCACAACCTGCATTTGATCGCCCGTTCCATCAACTACACCGTCGAAGCCGCCGTTGTGTTCGACGACAGCCCCGCCGCCAATGAGGCACTGGCGCTGATCGCCGCGACCGAAGAGGTGGCCGACGCCAAGGTCTTCAACAACGATGGTGAACTGCTCGCCCACTGGCAGCGCGATGACCGAACCCTGATTGCACGGCTGCAAAGCCAGGTGGCGCGGACCCTGCTGGAGCAGCCGATCAACTTGCCGGTGCAGCACATGGGCCAGAAGGTCGGGCATATCGAACTGGTCGGCCAGGGCGGCAGCCTGCTGCGCTTTTTGCTCAGTGGCCTGCTCGGGATCCTGCTGTGCACGGTGGTCAGCGCGGTGCTGGCGTTGTACCTGTCGCGCCGGCTGTTCGCCGACATCATCCGCCCGTTGCGTCACTTGGCCAGCGTGGCTCACGCCGCGCGCCGCGAGCGCAGTTTCGACCGCCGTGTGCCAGAAGCACAGATCGCTGAACTCAACGAACTGGGCAACGACTTCAATGCGCTGCTCGACGAGCTGGAGGTCTGGCACAGCCACCTGCAAAGCGAAAACGAAACCCTCGCCCACCAGGCCAGCCACGACAGCCTCACCGGGCTGCCCAACCGCGCCTTCTTCGAGGGCCGCTTGAACCGCAGCCTGCGCACTGCCGAGCGTCAGGACGAGCGCCTGGCCCTGCTGTTCCTGGACAGCGACCATTTCAAGCAGATCAACGACAACCTCGGCCATGCCGTGGGTGACGAAGTGCTGATCACTATCGCCAGCCGGGTACGTGCGCAACTGCGTGAGCATGACCTGGTGGCGCGCCTGGGCGGCGACGAGTTCGCCGTGCTGCTGGCGCCGTTGCCGGCGCGTGAAGATGCCCAGCGCATCGCCGAGAAGATCATCGCCAGCATGCAGTTGCCGATCCTGCTGGAGGATGGCACCCGCATCACCAGCTCGCTCAGTGTCGGTATCGCCTATTACCCGGACGACGGCCACGACCCGGCCAGTCTGCTCAATGCCGCCGATGCGGCGATGTACCAGGCCAAGCGCATGCGCCGTGGCCATTGGCAAGTGGCGCAGACGGAACGCTGCGCCACTGATGTAAAAAGCACAGGAGCTGAACCGTGATCAACCGTTTATTAGCGCTGCGTTTCCCGTTGTTCGCCATGGCCCTGGCCCTGCTCGCCCTCGGCGGCTGCCAGAGCGTACCGCCCAAGGGCCTGACCCCGGAGCAGGTGGCCGTGCTCAAGCGCGAAGGCTTTACACCTGTCGATGAGGGCTGGGCGTTCGACCTGTCCGGCAAGGTGCTGTTCGGCAGCGACCTGGACGGCCTCAACAGCCAGAGCGAAGCGATCGTCGAGCGTATCGGCAAGGCGCTGCTGTCGGTGGATATCCAGCGCGTGCGCATCGACGGCCACGCCGATGCCTCAGGCAAGGCGGCCTACAACCAGCAACTGTCCGAACGCCGCGCCCAGAGCGTGGCCAAGGCGCTGATTGGCATCGGCATGCAACCGCAGAACATCCAGACTCGCGGTTTGGGCAGCAGCCAGCCGGTGGCCGACAACCGCAGCAGCGCCGGGCGCATGGAGAATCGTCGGGTGTCGATCGTAGTGGCTTCGGATTGATGCTCGGTTATGTGTTGCTCGTATGCAATCAGCTGGACGGGATAGTCCTAGCCATTACCTTAAAGAGATTGAGGACAGCATCAGTGCCGAACTCGCCTTCTTCACCTTTCAGTGCTTTGAGGGCCGAGCCAAGAGCGAATGTCGGGTCGTCTGCCTTAAACCCATGTACATCCAGCAAGTCGCGGATTTGCATCTCAATCGATTCACACTGCTCAAAGTCTTCTTGAAGTTCTGCCTTATTGAGAAACACCACGATATGCTCGACGCCAAGCTGCTTGCACAGGTTGAGGTACTCGATAGTCTGCTCTTTCGTCCAATCGACGACCGAGTAAACCAGGATCGCCCCATCAATTTTTGCGGCTTTAGTGAGAGTATTTTTGATTTGTTCGGCATCACCTGCGCAGTCCAGGTGAGAGTAACGACAACTCTCTGAATCATACGAAACGGGTGAGGTACTGTTGGCTGCCAGACGGGCTTTATCTTCGATGCTGATGCTACTGTCACTGGAGCTGTTAACGCTTGAGCTGTAGTTTTCGGCGCTACAGCGTATCAGCGCGGCGGTCAGGGTCGTTTTTCCGTGGCCAGCGGGACCGATAGTCACAACGTTGGACTTTAGTATTGGGTATGCGACTGCCTTGAACATGGCGCGGGTCTCCTGTTGAGTCGATGTCGGAGTTATTAGAGGCCGGCTTGTAATCACTGACTACTGGCAAAAATGTCAGGCAAAGACTTTATGGATGGGCACACTGCGTGCTTGATAACCAGGCGCGCGACGGGCAATCGCACCAGCGCCGGGCACATGGAGAACCGGAGGGCTTGATCATGGTGGCGTCGGACTGAACGCTGCTTGGTATCCATCGCGGGGCAAGCCCGCTCCCACGCTGGTATTGGCAATTCAACGTGGGAGCGGGCTTGCCCCGCGATGGCCCTCAAGCTCAACCTTGAGCGAACTTCATCTCCCGCGTCTCCCCCATCAACAACGGCGCATTCGCCTCGGTCACCTCACGGATGTAATCCCACAACAGGGTAATCCGCTTGAGCTTGCGCAAATCCTCCCGGCAATACATCCAGAACTGCCGCGTCACCTCGATCTCCTCCGGCAACACTGTCACCAACCGCGGGTCCTGCGCTGCCAGGAAGCACGGCAAAATCGCCAGCCCACGCCCCTGCAACGCCGCTGTGTACTGCGCGATGACGCTGGTACTGCGCAGGTGCGCCTGGGCATTGGGGATCAGGTTCGCCAGGTACAAAAGCTCCGAACTGAATGCCAGATCGTCGACGTAACTGATGAACGGATGGTTCGCCAGGTCGCTCACCGCGCGAATCGGCGCGTGGTTGTCGAGGTAATCCTGGGTGGCATACAGCCGCAGCCGGTAGTCGCACAGCTTGCAGCACACATAGGGCCCATGCTCCGGCCGCTCCAGGGCGATGACGATATCGGCCTCGCGCTTGGACAGGCTGATGAAGTGCGGCAACGGCAGGATATCCACCGAGATCGCCGGCCAGGCATCGACGAAATGGCTCAGCTGCGGGGTGACGAAGAAGCTGCCGAAGCCTTCGGTGCAGCCCATGCGCACATGCCCCGACAACGCCACGCCCGAGCCCGAGACCTGCTCGCAGGCCATGTGCAGGGTGCTCTCGATCGACTCGGCGTAGCCCAGCAGGCGCTGGCCTTCGGCGGTGAGGACGAAGCCGTTGGTGCGCGACTTCTCGAACAACAAGGTACCCAGCGCCCCTTCCAGTGAGCCGATGCGCCGCGACACCGTGGTGTAGTCCACGGCCAGGCGCTTGGCCGCACTGCTGGCCTTGCGGGTGCGCGCTACCTCAAGAAAGAACTTGAGGTCGTCCCAGTTCAGCGCGCTCAGGGAGGTGAGGTCTTTTTGCATGATGATCCGGTTTTTTTGTTCATTCTTGTTGGATGTTTGCACATCTATACTCGATCTCAGCCCCTACACGCCACCCCGTGTCCACCCCGGCGTAGGCGTCTTCGTTCCGACAATAATTCCAAGGAGAGCGCAGATGAACGCACCCCACAACCCCAGCCAGACCAAGGTCGAACAGGTAAAGCTGCTGATCGACGGCCAATGGGTCGAGTCCAAGACCACCGAGTGGCGCGACATCGTCAACCCGGCCACCCAGCAAGTGCTGGCGCGGGTGCCGTTTGCCACCGCCGATGAAGTGAACGCCGCCGTGGCCGCCGCCGAGCGCGCCTTCAAGACCTGGCGCGACACCCCGATCGGCGCGCGCATGCGCATCATGCTCAAGCTGCAGGCGCTGATCCGCGAACACAGCAAACGCATCGCCGTGACCCTCAGCGCCGAGCAGGGCAAGACCATTGCCGACGCCGAGGGCGACATCTTCCGCGGCCTGGAAGTGGTCGAGCACGCCGCCTCCATCGGCACCCTGCAGATGGGCGAGTTCGCCGAGAACGTCGCCAGTGGCGTCGACACCTACACCCTGCGCCAGCCGATCGGTGTGTGCGCCGGCATCACCCCCTTCAACTTCCCGGCGATGATCCCGCTGTGGATGTTCCCGATGGCCATCGTCTGCGGCAACACCTTCGTGCTCAAGCCGTCCGAACAGGACCCGCTGTCGACCATGATGCTGGTCGAGCTGGCGCTGGAAGCCGGCATCCCGGCTGGCGTACTCAACGTGGTACACGGCGGCAAGCAGGTGGTCGACGGCATCTGCACCCACCCGGACATCAAGGCGATCTCGTTCGTCGGTTCCACCGAAGTCGGCACCCACGTCTACAACCTGGGCAGCCAGCACGGCAAGCGCGTGCAGTCGATGATGGGCGCGAAGAACCACGCCGTGGTACTGCCCGACGCCAACCGCACCCAGACCATCAACGCATTGGTCGGCGCTGCGTTCGGCGCCGCCGGCCAGCGCTGCATGGCCACCTCGGTGGCGGTGCTGGTGGGCAAGGCCCGCGAGTGGCTGCCGGACATCAAGGATGCGGCCAGCAAGCTCAAGGTCAATGCCGGCAACGAGCCGGGCACCGACGTCGGCCCGGTGGTGTCCAAGCGCGCCAAGGAGCGGGTGCTGGGCCTGATCGAAAGCGGCATCAAGGAAGGCGCCAAGCTGGAGCTGGACGGCCGTGACGTGAAGGTGCCGGGCTACGAGCAGGGCAACTTCGTCGGCCCGACCCTGTTCTCCGGGGTCAAGACCGACATGCAGGTGTACACCCAGGAAATCTTCGGCCCGGTACTGGTCACGCTGGAGGTGGACACCCTCGACGAGGCCATCGCCCTGGTCAACGCCAACCCGTTCGGCAACGGTACCGGCCTGTTCACCCAGAGCGGCGCTGCGGCGCGCAAGTTCCAGAGCGAGATCGACATCGGCCAGGTCGGCATCAACATCCCGATCCCGGTACCGGTGCCGTACTTCAGCTTCACCGGCTCGCGCGGCTCCAAGCTCGGCGACCTCGGCCCGTACGGCAAGCAGGTGGTGCAGTTCTACACTCAGACCAAGACCGTTACCGCCCGCTGGTTCGACGATGACAGCGTCAACGACGGTGTAAACACCACCATCAGCCTGCGCTAAGGAGTTGACCATGCGTATCGCATTCATCGGCCTGGGCAACATGGGCGCGCCCATGGCCCGCAACCTGATCAAGGCCGGGCACGCGCTGAACCTGTTCGACCTGAACAAGACCGTACTGGCAGAGCTTGCCGAACTGGGTGGGCAGGTGAGCGCCTCGCCCAAGGAGGCTGCGGCCAACAGCGAGCTGGTGATCACCATGCTGCCGGCCGCTGCCCATGTGCGCAGTGTCTACCTGGACGAAGAGACCGGCGTGCTGGCCGGCATCGGCCCCGGCACCCCGACCGTGGACTGCAGCACCATCGACCCGCAGACCGCCCGCGACGTGTCCAAGGCTGCGGCGGCCAAGGGCATCGACATGGGTGACGCGCCGGTGTCCGGCGGCACCGGCGGCGCGGCGGCCGGCACCCTGACCTTCATGGTCGGTGCCAGCAGCGAGCTGTTCGCCACCCTCAAGCCGGTGCTGGAGCAGATGGGCCGCAACATCGTGCACTGCGGCGAGGTAGGTACCGGGCAGATCGCCAAGATCTGCAACAACCTGCTGCTGGGCATCTCGATGATCGGCGTGTCCGAGGCCATGGCCCTGGGCAATGCGCTGGGCATCGACACCAAGGTACTGGCCGGGATCATCAACAGCTCGACCGGGCGCTGCTGGAGTTCGGACACCTACAACCCGTGGCCGGGCATCATCGAGACCGCACCGGCCTCGCGCGGCTACACCGGCGGCTTCGGCGCCGAATTGATGCTCAAGGACCTGGGCCTGGCCACCGAGGCCGCACGCCAGGCGCACCAGCCGGTGATCATGGGCGCCATGGCCCAGCAGCTGTACCAGGCCATGAGCCTGCGCGGCGATGGCGGCAAGGATTTCTCGGCGATCGTCGAGGGGTATCGCAAGAAGGATTGATGGGCGAGAGGGACTTCATCGCGGGTCTGGCGGCCTTCCTACCGTAACTGCGCACCGGGGGGAGGGACGTCAGGTTCGCGATTTTTTTGCCTGGGCTGACCTCTTCGCGGGTAAACCCGCTCCCACAGGCTCAGTGCGGTCCCTGTGGGAGCGGGTTTACCCGCGAACACGGGCGTAGCCCGTGCCATGTGTGGGCAGTGTTTCAGGCAAACACGAAATACTTGCGCACCGTCTCGACCACTTCCCAGGTGCCTTTCATCCCCGGTTCGATCACGAACACATCCCCTGCCTTCAGGTGCTTGGGCTCTTCACCTTCCGGGGTGACGATGCAGTAGCCATCGAGGAAGTGGCAGAACTCCCACTTTTCGTAGTTGACCTCGAACTTGCCCGGGGTGCAGATCCAGGTGCCCATGATCTTGCTGCCGTCGGCCGACAGGTAGGCGTTGAGGTTGACGGTGTGCGGGTCGCCGCCGATGCGCTTCCACTTGGTCGCGTCGACCACCGGGGTGGGGCAGGTTTCGCGCAGGACGGTGATGAAATCGGACATGGCGTGGCTCCAGGCAACTAGTGATTGAACGCATCACCTTAGGGCCAGGCGTCGTCGGCCAGTTGCCTGTGCTCGACGCCTGGCTGTCTGGATGCGCTATCCGGCCTGCTGGCTCGGGCTGTGCGCCACACCGGCGCAGGCCTGAGCGAAGCTCAGCGCAGGGTATTCACCTCCACGGTGATGTGCGCCAGCTCTTCATGCACCCCAAGCGCCTGGCGCACGCTGTCTGCGCTCAGTGCGCCAGCAGTGGCCAGGCTGACGATGCAGGCGTACTGGTCCTTGCCGACGCGCCACACATGCAGGTCGGTGATGGCCGCCGCCACCGGCAGTTGTGCCACCACCTCACGGATCTCCTCGACCACTGGCGCATCCATCTCGGCATCCAGCAGTACCCGCCCGGTATCGCGCAGCAGGCCTTTGGCCCACAGCGCCACCAGCAATGCGCCGACCAGGCCCATGACCGGGTCGAGCCAGCCGGCGCCCCACAGTTTGCCGGCCACCAGGGCAACGATCGCCAGCACCGAAGTGGCGGCGTCGGCGATCACATGCAGGTAGGCCGAGCGCAGGTTGAGGTCGTGGTGATGATGGCCGTGGTCATGTGCATGCTCGTGATGATGCGTGTGGTCATCGCGCAGCAGCCAGGCGCAGATCAGGTTTACCGCAAGGCCGATCACGGCGATGAAGATCGCCTCGTCGTAATGGATGGCGCCTGGCGTCAGCAGCCGTTCAACCGATTGGAACGCCATCAGTGCGGCCACCCCAAGCAGCAACAGAGCGCTGGAGTAGCCGCCGAGAATCTCGATTTTCCAGGTGCCGAAGGCAAAACGACGGTCACCTGCATAGCGCCGCGCAGCGGCGTAGGCCAGCAGCGACAGGCCGAGCGCCAGGGCGTGGGAACTCATGTGCCAGCCGTCGGCCAGCAGGGCCATGGAGTTGAAGAACCAGCCACCGGCGATCTCCGCCACCATCATCACGGCAGTCAGCCATACCGCCAGCCGCGTCTTGCGCTCGGCACCGAGGTTGCTGGTATGGAACTGGTGGCTGTGCAGCCAGCGGTCGGAGGTTTGCGTGGTCATGGTTTATCATGCTCCCGGAAAGGCGTGAAATATACTATACCCCAGTATACCTGCAGTGATGGAAGCAGAATGGCACATACCCTCAAGAGCAAGAAGCAGCTGCTGACCCGGGTGCGCAAGATCAAAGGCCAGGCAGCCGCGCTGGAGACCGCGCTGGAGCAGGAAAAGGACTGCCTGGCGATCCTGCAGCAGATCGCCGCCGTGCGCGGTGCAGTGAACGGGCTGATGGCCGAAATGATGGAAGGGCATATCCGCGAGCATCTGGTGGCGGAGGGGCTGAGCGCCGAGGAGCGGTTGGAGGAGGCCGACAAGGTAGCTTCGCTGTTGCGCTCCTACCTGAAATAGCGTTCGGCAACACCGCGAGGCTGGTCGGAGCCCCGGCTGGTCTCGCGATACGCTCTACAACTGCTCACGCACAGCGGCAATCACCTCAGGTATACCCCTCCCCAGTACCTCAGGTGGGGTCGGGCTTTCGCCGAACTCGCGCCAGACGAACAACGTCAGTTCCGCCCCGTCGGTCTTCGACAGGGCGTGCTCCAGCGAGCCGAACTGTTGCAGCGCACGGTAACGCTCATCCGCCCAGAACAGCGCCTCGACCCAGTCGTGGACCGGGATGAAGTGAAAGTGCAGCGGGCAACCCGGTACATGCCCGAAGCGCCCGATGTACAGCCACTTGGGCGCGAGCGCTTGCTCCATGGCCCGTTGCAGCCTGGCCATCAGCCGGCCCATGTCCGCCAGCGCCTGGTCGGGCAGGTCGGCCAGGCTGTCGACCGGCGCCCGCGAACCCAGCATCAGGTAGCCGGGCAGGCGCGACGTCAGGTGATGGTTGACGATCCAGTGCTCGCTCTCGTGGACGATGTATTCCCCGGGAATGTTCATCGACTCACGCCCACCAGTAGCGCACGAAGTGGAAGAACACCGGCGCTGCGAAACACACCGAATCCATGCGGTCGAGCATGCCGCCATGGCCTTCGATCATGTGCCCCCAGTCCTTCACCCCGCGGTCACGCTTGATCGCCGACATCACCAGCCCGCCGAAGAAGCCCATGGCATTTACGGTCAGCGCCATCAGCGCCGCCTGCCAGAAGGTGAACGGGGTGATCCAGCACAGCAGCGCGCCCACCAGGGTGGCCAGCGCCACGCCGCCAGCCAGGCCTTCGACGGTTTTCGACGGCGACAGGTTGGGCGCCACCTTGCGCTTGCCGAACAGCTTGCCGCACACGTACTGCAGCACGTCGCTGATCTGCACCACCAGAATCAGCCAGGCGATCAGCAGCAGGTTGCGGCCTTCGAAGCCAGGGATCTCGAGGGTCATCAGCGCCGGCACCGACGACACGCAGTACACCGCGATCATCAGCCCCCATTGCACCTTCGAGGCGCGCTCGAGGAAGCGCGTGGTATCGCCGCCGAAGCTGGCGAGGATCGGCAGCAGCAGGAACAGGTACACCGGGATGAAGATGCTGAACAGCCCGTACCAGTCCATGGCGATCAGCAGGTACTGCACCGGCAGCGCCACGTAGAACGCCGCCACCAGCGCCGGGTAGTCGCTGCGCCGGGTCGGGGTGAGGGTCATGAACTCGCGCAGGGCGTAGAACGACACGCCGTAGAACAGCACGATCACCCCGTATTTGCCGAACACGAAGGCGATGCCGATCACCAGCACCATCACCCACCAGGCATTGATGCGTGCGTTGAGGTTGTCGATGACCGCGTGGGGGGCAGGGCCGGCGCGCCACTTGAGCAGGCGGCCGATGGCGCTGGCCAGCAGCAACAGGGCGCCGATGCCGGCGAACAGCGAAAGGGTGTTGTGATCCATCTCAGGCATCCTTCGGGGCCAGGTTCAGCAGGGCCTCGCGGGCCCGCTCGAGAAATGCGTGTTTGCCTTCGTCCGCCTGCAGGTGCAGCGGCTCGCCGAAACTCAAGGTGCACAGCAGTGGCAGCGGCAGGGCACGGCCCTTGGGCATGACCCGGTTGAGGTTGGCGATCCACACCGGCACCAGCTCGACCTGCGGGTTGGCCGCGGCCAGGTGGAACAGGCCGCTCTTGAAGGGCAGCAGCGGCTCGTCACCGAGGTTGCGCGTGCCTTCCGGGAAGAAGATCAGCGAGTCGCCCTGGGCGAACGCGTCGAGCACCGGTTGCAGCGGGTTGCCCTCGGCCGGCGAACGCGTGCGATCGATCAGCACGGCGTTGAACACCCGGCGGATGAGGAAGTCGCGAATACCGGGCTTGCACCAGTAGTCGGCCCCCGCCACGGGGCGGGTGTGGCGGCGCAGGGGGGCGGGCAGTGCCGCCCACAGCAGCACGAAGTCACCGTGGCTGCTGTGGTTGGCAAAGTACAGGCGTTGTACCGGCTGCGGTGTGCAACCCAGCCACAGGGCGCGGGCGCCGGTGATCAGGCGGGCGGCGGAGGTGATGACGATGGCGGTCAGGCTGGCGAGCATGGCGGCGGTCTTATCCGGTGAAGGGGAGGGTCAGTACCAGCAGCACCTGCACGGCCAGGCACAGGGCCTGGCGGCGCAGCAGGGCCAGGGCGGCCTGGCTGCGTGCTGGCCAGTCGCGGTTGTCGCTGGTGCTGGGTTTGAGGCGTAGTTCATGCAGGGCACGGTCCAGGGCCTGGGTATCGGCGGGCAGGTCGCTGCTGGTGGCCAAGTGGGTGAACAGCTCGGCATCCAGGGCGACACGTATCGCCCAGTACTTGTGGGCCAGGCCGATGAGCAGCAGCACCACGCACAGTGCGTGGGCCGGTGAAGGCAGCGCCAGGCCGAACAGCGGCGCCAGGCTGCAGGCGATGGCCAGCAGGCTGATGCCATCCGACAAGCGTTCCAGCTGACGCCCGCGGGCGAGCAGGCTGGCGACGATGCGCAGGTTCATGGCCGGGCCTCCAGTTGCTGCAACGCACGGCGATGGGCGCTGTGCAGGACCACTCTGGGGCGTGCCTTGCGGATCAGCATTTCGGCCTGGCTGGCATCGCTGCAGCGGCCGCTGATGATCAGCCAGGCAGCTACTGCGCTGGCGCTGCGCGAATAGCCCAGGGCGCAACAGACCAGCACCGGGCCCTGCTGGCGCAGGTGTTCGATGGCGGCGGCGGCTTGCTGCAGGGTTTGCTGGCTGGGGGCGATCAGGTCCAGGCTTGGCAGGCACTGGTAGTACTGTAGGGCCATCGCGGGGCAAGCCCGCTCCCACGGGCCATTGCCAGGCGCTGCGTGGGAGCGGCGGTGCGCCGCTGCGACTTGCCCCGCGATGGCGTCGGTACAGGTCAGCTCCGCACACAGGTCCACCACCGCCGCAAACGCCGACGCCTCCCCATGCCCCGGCATCCGCCCCAGATACACCCCATCCAGCACTTCATCCGCCTGTGGGTGCTGCCGGGTCCACAACCGTGAGTTGGCCCACGCAGCCAGCAGATAGGGCGCCAGCAACACACTCGCGGCAATCGACAGTCGGCCATCCGCGCCTTTCTGGAAACCGCCCGCACCGAACAGGCCATAGTTCAGCGCCACCAGCAGCAGCGACACAGCCGGCCACAGCAGCCACAAACTGACGTGCCCGATCTTGAAGGCCAGCACCGCCAGCAGCATCGCCCCGAGCCCATAGCGCAACGCCACGCGCCAGCGCTTGGGATCGCGCGCCAGCCGGGCGTGCTGCCAGGGCAGCGGGCCTTGCTGCGGCCACAGCCACAGGCAAACGAAACCGGCCAGCGCGCCGGTTGGCAGGTCGATGAAGTGATGCTGCCAGGTGGTCAGCACCGACACCCCGATCAGCCCCATCCAGCCATGCACCAGCCAACGCCACATGTGCTGCTGCGTGTGCCGGGCGAACATCGTCCAGATGATCACCAGCAGTGCGATATGCAGCGACGGCGCCTGGTTGTAAGGCTTGTCGAAGCCCATCAGCACATCGAACAGCCAACCGAACAGCCCCGACAGTTCCGGGCGCTCGAAGGTGAAACGCAAGGGCCAGAGCAGGAAGCAAGCGACGCTGAGCAATTGCGCGGTCAGCAGCGCCAGCGCGTGCCGGTCCATCTCCCGCCGGCTTTGCGGCAACAGGAACGACAAGCCGTACAACAGGTCGATCGACCAGTACGGGATGATCGTCCATGGCCACAACGGCATGTGCCGCTCCCAGGCGAACACCAGGCTGCCGATATCCTCGCGCCCTGCCGTATAGCTGTTGGCCAGGCCGTAGCTGAGGAAAAAGAACGGGCCGAGCAGCAACAGCCACAGCACGCCACGGCGGATCAGCCCTGCTTCACGGGGCATCAACGCACCCGCTGCGCCAGGCTGACACTGAAAATGCCCCACTCGTCGATGCGCTGGGTGATCTTGCGAAAACCCGCCGCCTCCACCAACTGGTCCATCTCCGCCTGGCTGCGCCGACGCATTACCCAGGCCTGGCCGCCACGGTGGCTGGTCAGCGCCCGGGCGATCATCTCCAGTTGCGGGTGCCAGGGCTGGCCGGTGTATACCAGGTAGCCGCCTTCTTCGACGGCATCGGCCAGCCCCGCCAGCGAGTTGGCCACGGCCTCGTTGCTGGGGAACAGTTCGTACAGGCCGCTGACCACGGCGAGGGTCGGGCGCGGCTCGAGGCCGGCCAGGCTCTGGCGATCGAAGGCGTCGCCCTGGACGAAGCGGGCGATGTCACCCAAGCCCTTTTCGCTGATCAGCGCGTTGCCCTGCTGCACGTTCAGCTCGCTGTAGTCGCGCAGCAGGATCGAGTCGGGCAACTGCTGCAAGCCTTGCAGCGCTTCGAGGATGTAGCGGCCGTGGCCGGCGGCGATATCGACGATGTGCACCGGGCGCTGTTGCTCACGCAGTCGGGCGATGGCCAGGCGCAGCAGTTCCTCGACGTTGAGCTTGCGCTGGCGGATGCCGCGCCAGCCGATGGCGTTGAGGTAGTTCTGGTCGATCATCTCGCCCAGCCGGCCCTTGCCGGTGGGCCGGTTGCGGTAGACGTAGTCGAGGGTGGAGCCTGAGTCGAAGCCGGTGTCGAAGCCCAGTTTCACGCCATCTGAAAGGCCCTTGCCCAGTTGCAGGCCGGCGCGGGTGGCGCGCCAGTACAGGTCGCGCGGCGAGTTACGCGGCAGCGGCGCGGCCAGGCTTTCGGCCTCGGCGCAGCTGGCGCCGGTCTTGTCGGCATCGAGCAGTGACGGCACGGGGGCGGGGTTATCGAAGCAATGCTCGACGAAGCGCTTGATCCGCGCCAGGGCATGGGCGCGGTCCCGTTCGCCGAGGGTGTCGTGGAAGAAGCCGGGCAGAATGTGCAGCTCTTTGCGCGCACTGCCCAGCCGCTCGAAGAAACGCTCCTGCGGGGCGCGCTCGACCACGAAGTCCGAGCCCGAGACCAGCAGTTGCGTCGGCACCTGGATCGCCTGGGCATCGGCCACCACGCGATCGGCGGCGTCGTACAGGCCGAGCAGCATGGTCACCGAGATCGGCCGGCTGATCAGCGGGTCGGCCACGTAGGACATGACCCGCTCCGGGTCGTGGGTGAGCAGGCGCGGCTTGACGTAGCTGTTGACGAAGAAATTGCCGCGCAGGGCTTTCATCAGCTTCAGCCCGGGGCGGGCGAAGGGTACATAGAGCTTGACCTTGAACGCGGGCGAGGCCAGCACCAGGCAACGCACCTTGGGCGCGTAGTCATGGGCCCAGGTGGCGATCAGCACCGCACCGACGCTCTGCGCCAGCACCACCAGGTCGGGTTCGGCGATGCCGTGTTGCGCCTGGATATGCTCGATGAAGGTCTGCACGTCGCGCACGCTGGTGGCGAAGCTCGGGCTGTCGCCGCGCGCGCCTGGCGACTGGCCATGGCCACGGGCGTCCCAGGCGAAAACGTCATAGTCGGGCAGGTCCAGTTCGTCGGCCAGGTGCGCCAGGCGCCCGCCGTGCTCGTGGCCACGGTGGAACATCACCAAGGCCCGGCGCGGCTGGTGTTCGTTGCGCGTGGCGGGCCAGTGACGGTAGTGCAGCTCGACGCCGTCATGGGTGGAAAAATGCAGCGATTGCGCTTGGCGCATGGCGAATATCCTTGTCCGGCAGCGGGGGCTCAGCGGGTTTCGGCCAGGCCCTGGCGAACCCGGTTGTACAGGGTATAGAGCGAGAGCAGCAGGATGACCAGCAGCAAGCCGTTGATCCAGGTTGCGCTCAGCAGCCCGAAGGCCACCCCGGTGCCCAGCACGCCGAAGGCGAAGGCCCGGTCGCTCTTGCCCATCGGCCCGTCGTAGCGCCGCGACGCGCCAGCCAGCGGGCCCATCACCCCGGCGTACTCGCTGATGACCGCGAGCAGCACCACCAGCACCACCAGCGCCGGCGACACGCCGGCCAGCAGGGCGAAGGGCAGGTACAGCGCGGCATCGGCGATCACGTCGCACAGCTCGTTGAGGTAGGCACCCAGCTTCGATTGCTGGCCGAACTCCCGGGCGAGCATGCCGTCGACCGCATTCAGCGCCATGCGCAGCAGCATCCACACCGGCACCAGGATGAACAGCCACGCCACCTGGGGCAGCCAGGCCAGCAGCAGGCCGATGAGCACGGAGATTGCGCCAGCGGCGACGGTGACCTGGTTGGCGGTGACGCCACGTTCGAACAGGCGTTGGACGGTCGGGCGCAGCAGCGCCTGGAAGCGGGGTTTGAGCTGGTAGATCGATGGCACGTGGAACTCCCTGTCGTGGTGCGGCGATGCGGCAATTGTGAATAAGGCGCGTGGGCGGCGGCAAGTTGAAAGCGCCCATCTGTGAAGTGCATCAGCCCTACGAAACAGGGGGAATGCGCCGCTTGTCGCCTATTGTGTGCATGGTGTGTATTTGGCTTGGTTAAAACCCATAGTGGTGTGTACGCTACACATCACCTGCCAAAGGACGGATGCATGCGCAGCAGGGACGTGATCCAGCTTATCGAAGCCGACGGCTGGTACGAGGTGGAAGTGAAAGGAAGTCACCATCAATTCAGGCTCAATTCAGGCATCCGTACAAGCGAGGCAGGGTTACGGTTCCTCATCCCAAGAGCGATCTGCCCAGGGGTACCGTACACAGCATTTTGAAACAGGCGGGCCTCAAATGAGACCGCTTGTGTTGAGCGCACAGGATCACTGGAGACAGACCATGAAATTCCCCGTTGTACTGCATAAGGATGAGGGCACTGACTACGGTGTGATCGTGCCCGACGTACCTGGTTGTTTCTCGGCTGGCGCCACTGTTTCCCAGGCGCTGGAGAATGTGCAGGAAGCCCTGGCCCTGCATTTCGAAGGCCTGGTGGCCGACGGCGAGGCGTTGCCGCAGGCCGAGGAGGTGGATGTGCATGTGGCCAACCCTGATTACGCCGGGGGCGTCTGGGCGGTGGTGGACTTCGATGTGACCCCGTACCTGGGCAAGGCGGTGCGCTTTAACGCCACGCTGCCGGAGAACCTGCTGCAGCGCATCGACGAAAAGGTAAAACGCGATCATCGTTACGCCTCGCGCTCTGGCTTCCTCGCCTCGGCCGCGCTGCGTGAGCTGGCGGTCGCCTTCCGCTAGCCCTCGGGTTTGGCACGGCCCTTGTAGGAGTGGCCTTGAACTGGCCTAATGATTTTGGACACCTTCATCGGGCGCTATGATGGCGCCCAATTGGAGGCAAAATCAGTGCGTA
>NZ_VZZR01000092.1:0-49463 GCF_009650555.1 Pseudomonas sp. EMN2 | reverse complement strand
CGCCAGTAGCCATGGAGGAAAAGCTCAAGGCAGCGGCATAAACCTTAACCGGTGTCCAAAATTACTTGACCAGTTCACCTTGCGCCGCGAAAGGGCCGCAAAGCGGCCCCAGCGTTACCACATAGATTGCCGGGGCCGCTGCGCAGCCCTATCGCGGCACAAGGCCGCTCCTACAGGTCGTCAGCAAATGCTCGACGAGCGCCGCCGTATAGCCTGGCAGCGCGGCAAAATCCCGGGCGCACACCTGCAATTGCCGGTTCGCCCACGCCTCCTGCAGCGCCACCCAGTGCAGGGGCAACACCCCCTCCCAGCGCCGTACCGAGGCCAATGGCACCACCCCCACGCCAGCCCCGCCAGCGACCATGCGGATCACCCCATCGAACCCCTCGGCGCGTACCCGCACCAGCATCCTGCGCCCCAGGCGCAGTGCCTGTTCCTCAAGGTGCAAGGCCAGTGCGCTGTTCGGGCCCAACCCGACATGCCCGTATGCAAGGCTTTGCACAAAGTCGGGCTCGGCCGCATCGGCCAGCGCATGCCCCACCGGCATCACCAGCACCAGCGGATCGTCGCGAAACGCTCGCGTCTGCAGATGCCCGCAGGGCGCAGCGGTTGAGACGATGCCCAGGTCGGCCATGCCTTGGGTAATGGCCTGGACGATGCGCAGGCTTGGCTGTTCCTGCACGTCGATGCTCACCCCCGGGTACTCGACCAGATACTGTGCCAGCAACTCGGGCAGGTACTCGGTCAGCGCTGCGGTGTTGCACAACAGGCGCACCTGGCCCTGCTGGCCCCTGGCGTACTGTGCCAGGTCGAATTGCAATCGCTCCACCTGCGCGGTGATCAGCCGCGCGTGCTGCTGCAGAGCCTGGCCGGCGGGCGTCGGCTGTACGCCGCGGCGATTGCGTTCGAGCAACGGGATGCCGAGCGAGGCTTCCATGGCGCGGATGCGTGCACTGGCGGCCGGTAGCGACAGGTGGCTACGGCGTGCGCCGGCGGTGATGTTGCCGCACTCCAGGGTGTGCTGGAACAGCGCAAGGTCGGTCAGGTCGAAATGCATCAGCCTCTGTCCTGGCAAAAGTCTGGCTGAGTATATGGCGAATTTTCAGGCGCGCGCCGGCAGGTCAGCATGGCGCCATGAATACCTTTCTTTCGTTCTATCAAAATATTGGCCCGGCATTGACGCTGCTGGTGATGCTCACCTTCCTGATGGCCGGGGCGGTCAAAGGGGTCATCGGCCTGGGGTTGCCGACCATCGCCATGGGCCTGCTTGGCCTGGCTATGCCACCGGCGCAGGCTGCGGCGCTGCTGATCGTGCCCTCGACGCTGACAAACCTGTGGCAACTCGCGGCAGGCGGGCATCTGCGGGCGTTGATGCGGCGCTTGGGCGGGCTGCTGTTGCTGATCTTCGTCGGCACCTTGCTGGGCAGTCGCTGGCTGGGGATCGACAGTGGCCCCTGGGCTGCCCACGCCTTGGGTGGTGCGCTGCTGGTGTATGCCCTGTATGGCCTGATCGGGCCGGACCTGCGCCTGGCGCGGCAGCACGAGCGCTGGCTGGGCCCGCTGTGCGGGCTGGTGACGGGGGTGGTCACGGCAGCCACCGGGGTGTTCGTGATGCCCGCCGTGCCCTACCTGCAGAGCCTCGGTCTGAGCCGCGACGAGATGGTCCAGGCCCTGGGCCTGTCGTTCACCGTCTCGACCCTGGCGCTGGCCATTGGCCTGGCCGGCCAGGAGCTACTGGACGGCCAGGCGCTGGGCGCCTCATTGCTGGTGCTGGCCCCGGCGTTGCTGGGCATGTTCGCCGGTACCTGGCTGCGCAGCCGTATCAGTGCAGCGCTGTTCAAGCGCGGCTTCTTCATCGGCCTGGCGCTGCTCGGCGGGCACCTGCTGATCAACGGTTAGCGGAGGAGGCGCTGAGCATTTCGATCATCTGGAAATCGAAGTCGCGCTCCAGGTACTTCATGCGGTTTTCAAAGAACTCCGCCATGTGCGGCAGGGCCGAGTGCACGTCCAGTGCTGCCTTGTCTGCCCACACCTCGAAGAACACGAACAGGCTCGCGTCTTCCTTGTCGCGCAGCATGTGGTACTCGATGCAGCCCGGCTCCTGGCGGCTCGGCTCCACGTAGGGGTGGAACAGTTGCTCGAAGGCATCGGACATGTCCGGGCGGGTCTTGGCTTGGAGGATGAAGGCGATCTGCTCGCTCATGGTGAGGCCTCTGTGGATGAGAAAGTGAGCAGATTCTAAGGCAATAATTGCCTGCAAATTCGTGATTTGCAGGCAAATGTATTTTGCCGTGCCCCGGCTTTATCTGCCGCCCGCGCCTGCCTAATCTGCCGCCATCCAATTGACCCGGTCGCCGATACCGACCCTTCGAGGCACACCATGAAAAACATTCTTCTGCTCAACGGCGGCAAGCAATTCGCCCATTCCGACGGTCGCCTGAACCAGACCCTGCACGACGCCGCCCTGGCCTACCTGGACCGCGCCGGTTTCAACCTGAAGCAGACCTTCATCGATGGCGGTTACGACGCCCGTGAAGAGGTCGAAAAATTCCTCTGGGCCGATGTGATCATCTACCAGATGCCCGGCTGGTGGATGGGCGCCCCCTGGACCGTGAAGCAGTACGTCGACGAGGTGTTCACCGCTGGCCACGGCAGCCTGTATGCCAGCGATGGCCGTACTCGCTCGGACGCTTCGCAGAAGTACGGTAGTGGTGGGCTGATCCACGGCAAGCAGTACATGCTGTCGCTGACCTGGAACGCACCCCAGCAGGCGTTCGATGACCCGGCTGACTTCTTCGAAGGCAAGGGCGTCGACGCGGTGTACTTCCCGTTCCACAAGGCCAACCAGTTCCTCGGCATGACCGGGCTGCCGACCTTTTTGGCGGTGGATGTGATGAAGCGGCCGGATGTGCCGGCGGCACTGGCGGCGTATGAGCAGCATCTGCAAGCGGTGTTCGGCAAGGCCGAGTGAGTGGTGCCAGATCGCGGGGCAAGCCCGCTCCCACGCTAGATCGTGGGAGCGGGCTTGCCCCGCGATGGTTTTGCAGGCTTGCGCGCTTGCCGCCCAAACGCTATCTATCAAAGCGATCCCCCACCAAGGCCAGCTCAGCGTGAAAACCCGCTCCGAAGAACTCCAGGTATTCGTCGCCGTCATCGATTGCGGTTCGATCTCCGCCGCTGCCGAGCAGATCGGCCAGACCCCGTCGGCGGTCAGCCGCACCTTGTCGCGCCTGGAGGGCAAGCTGGGTACCACGCTGGTCAACCGCACCACTCGGCGCATGGACCTGACCGAGGAAGGGCGCTTCTTCCTCGAACGTTCGCGGCAGATCCTCGAGCAGATGGACGACATGGAAGAGCGCCTGTCGATGCACCGCCAGACCCCGTCCGGGCGGCTGCGCATCAATGCTGCCGGGCCGTTCATGCTGCACGCGATCCTGCCCTGGATCAGCGAGTTCCGTCAGCAGTATCCCGGTATCGAACTTGAACTGAACACCGACGACCTGATCATCGACCTGCTGGAGCAGAGCACCGACGTCGCCATCCGCATCGGTGAGCTGGCCGATTCCAGCCTGCATGCCCGGGCGCTGGGCTGCAGCCCGGTACAGGTGCTCGCCAGCCCTGCGTACCTGGCCCGGCACGGCACCCCGCAGAACGTCGAGGACCTCGCCGAGCATTGCCTGCTCGGTTTCAGCGCCCCCGAGTCGCTCAACCAGTGGCCGTTGCGCCACGCCCAGGGCGAGCGCTGGGCGATCCGCCCGCAGTTGCTCGCGTCCAGCGGCGAGACCTTGCGCCAGTTGGCCATCGCCGGGGAAGGCATCGTCAGCCTGTCGCACTTCATGACCCACGAAGACATCCGCGCCGGCCGCCTGCAGGTGCTGCTGGCCGAGCACAATAACGGCTATCGCCAGCCGATCCATGCGGTCTACTACCGCAACACCCAGCTGGCCCTGCGCATTCAGTGCTTCCTCGATTTCA
The DNA here is from genome assembly GCF_009650555.1 of Pseudomonas sp. EMN2. Classification (NCBI taxonomy): domain Bacteria; kingdom Pseudomonadati; phylum Pseudomonadota; class Gammaproteobacteria; order Pseudomonadales; family Pseudomonadaceae; genus Pseudomonas; species Pseudomonas sp. EMN2. The sequence continues at coordinate 45,488 of NZ_VZZR01000092.1, read as the reverse complement.
TCCAGGCCAAGCTGGCGGCGTACGCCTGCGCAGTTGCCTGAATGCGACAACTGCTGCCCGTCGGCGGCGGAAATTTCCTACGGTGTTTGCTTAGTCGGAGCGCTTCGGCCTTAATGACTGATCAACAAAAACAACACCAAGGAAGTGCCCATGCGTCTTGTCATGTTCCAGTCATTGGCCCTAGGGGCCGCGATCCTGAGCTGTTCCTCCGCTTTTGCCGTGACGCTGGAAGGCGGCGCGGTGGCTGCGCCTGATCAATATGGCGCACAGGTGGCCGCCGATATCCTCAAGAAGGGCGGCAACGCGGTGGACGCCGCCGTTGCCACGGCCTTCACCCTCGCCGTCACCTACCCCGAGGCCGGCAACATCGGCGGCGGTGGTTTCATGACCCTGTTCGTCGACGGCAAACCCTACTTCCTCGACTACCGCGAAGTGGCCCCCAAGGCCGCCACCAAGACCATGTACCTGGATGACAAGGGTGAGGTGATCGAGAACCTGAGCCTGGTCGGCGTGCGTGCAGCCGGCGTGCCGGGCACGGTGATGGGCCTGTGGGAGGCACATCAGAAGTTCGGCAAGCTCAAGTGGAGCGAGCTGCTCACCCCCGCCATCGGCTATGCCAAGAACGGCTTCAAGATTGCCCAGAAGCAGTACCAGTACCGCGACGACGCCCAGGGCCTGTTCAAGACCGCCACCAATTTCAATGACTACTTCGGCAGCATGAAGGTGGGCGAGCTGTTCAAGCAGCCGGAGCTGGCGCAGACCCTGGAACGCATCGCCGACAAAGGCGTCAGCGAGTTCTACCAGGGCAAGACCGCCGACCTGCTGGTGGCGCAGATGCAGGCCGACAAGGGCCTGATCACCAAGGAAGACCTCAAGGACTACAAGGCGCTGTGGCGCAACCCGATGGCCATCGACTGGCGCGGCAACGTAGTCTACACCGCGCCACCGCCGAGCTCTGGCGGCGTCGCCCTGGCCCAACTGCTGGGTATCAAGGAAGACCGTGCGGCCGACTTCAAGGGCGTCGAGCACAACTCGGCCAAGTACATCCACCTGCTGGCCGAAATCGAGAAGCGCGTGTTCGCCGACCGCGCCGACTACCTGGGTGACCCGGCCTTTACCCAGGTGCCGGTGGACAAGCTGGTCGCCAAGGACTACCTGGCCAAGCGCGCAGCGCAGGTCAACCCGAACGCGATCTCCGCGACCGACAAGGTCAAGCCGGGCCTGGAACCGCACCAGACCACGCACTTCTCCATCGTCGACAAGCAAGGCAACGCGGTGAGCAACACCTACACCCTCAACCTCGACTACGGCAGCGGCGTGGTGGTGAAGGGCGCAGGCTTCCTGCTCAACGACGAGATGGATGACTTCAGCGCCAAACCCGGCGCGGCCAACGCCTTCGGCGTGGTGGGCGGTGACGCCAACGCCATCGCCCCGGGCAAGCGCATGCTCTCGTCCATGAGCCCGACCCTGGTGACCCGTGACGGCAAGGTGGTGCTGGTGGTGGGCACGCCGGGCGGTTCGCGGATCTTCACCTCGATCTTCCAGGTGATGAACAACCTGTATGACTACAACATGCCGCTGGAGAAATCGGTGGCGGCGCAGCGGGTGCATCACCAGCTGCTGCCCAAGGACACCATCTACTTCGACAGCTATGCGCCGCTCACCGGCAAGGTGGCCGATGACCTGAGGAAGATGGGGTATGTGCTGGAAGATCAGGGCTGGGAGATGGGCGACATCCAGGCGATCCGGGTGACCGGGGAGAAGCTGGAGACCGCTTCCGACCCGCGTGGGCGGGGCGTGGGGATGATCGTCAAATAGGGCAGGGTTGAAATGATCGCGGGGCAAGCCCGCTCCCACAGGTCGTGGGAGCGGGCTTGCCCCGCGATGCTTTTGTGGGTCAGACGCGGAACTGGCTGACCAGCGTCTGCAGGTGACCCCCCAGGCGCGCCAGCTCGACGCTGGAGGCCGCGGTTTCATCACTGGCCGCAGCGGTCTGCTCCGACACATCACGCACATTCAGGATGCTGCGGCTGATCTCTTCGGCCACGGCGCTCTGCTGCTCGGCGGCGGCGGCGATCTGCTGGTTCATCGACTGGATGTTCGACACCGTGCGGGTGATGTTCTCCAGCGAACCACCGGCCTTGCGCGCCAGTTCCACACTGCTGTCGGTCAGGCTGCGGCTGCCGTTCATCGCTTCGGCGACTTGCTGGGTACCGTGCTGCAGGCTGGCGATCAGGCCTTCGATTTCTTCGGTCGACTGCTGGGTGCGCTGGGCCAGGCCGCGCACCTCGTCGGCGACCACCGCAAAGCCACGCCCGGCTTCACCGGCACGGGCCGCTTCGATGGCGGCGTTCAGGGCCAGCAGGTTGGTCTGCTCGGCCACCGACTTGATCACATCCATCACGCTGCCGATCTTCTGGCTTTCCTGCTGGAGCAGGGTCATGGCGTCGGTGGAGCGTTTGACTTCCTGGGCCAGGCGTTCGATCTGGCTGATCGCCTCACCCACCACTTTGTCGCCGCCGCGGGCTTCGCCGTCGGCATTGGTCGCGGCAAAGGCCGCTTGTTCGGCATTGCGCGCCACTTCCTGCACGGTGGCGGCCATTTCGTGCATGGCGGTGGCCACCTGGTCGGTCTCGACCTTCTGGCTGTTGGCACCGGCGCTGGTCTGCTCGGTCACCGCCGACAGCTCTTCGGCGGCGCTGGCGATCTGGGTGACGCCGTCGCGGATACCGGTGATAAGTTCACGCAAAGTGGTGCCCATGCGGCCGATGCCCTGTTGCAGCACGCCGAGCTCATCGCGGCGAGTCACGCGCAGGTTCTGGGTGAGGTCGCCGCCGGCGATCTGCTCCACGGCCTGCAGGGTTTCGCGCAGCGGGCGGGTGATCTGGCGGGTGATGATCACTGCCGCCAGCACGCCGACCAGCAGTGCCAGCAGCGTGGCGGAGATCTGCAGGCTGCGGGCCTGGGCGCTTTCGATGTCGCGGCGCTCAAGCTGGATCTGGTACAGCGCGTCGCTGCGCTTGACGATGTCGGCGCCCTGCACGGTCATTTCAGCGCGGGCGGTGGCGATGCTGGCCACGGCGTCGCGGAACTGGCGCACGGCGTCACGGTAGCTCTGCACCGATTGCTCGAACTGGCCAATGCGCGTGGCTTCGTTGGGCAGCTGGCCCTTGAGGTTGTCGGCTTCGGCCAGCGCAGCATCCAGCTGGCGCAGGGCGGCCTGCTCGTTGGCGGCGCTGTTGTCGGCGATATAGCCACGCACGTCGATGCGCACCTGCAGCAGTTGCTGGCGCGCCTTGCTGATCAGCTGGTACTGGGTAAGCCGCACGCTGTCGCTCTCGGCGCGTGCCATGACGTCCTGGCTCAGGGTGTCCATGGCTTCGTCGGCCCTGACGGCCGAGGCGGTCATCACTTCACGGGCGGCCAGCGAGTTCTTGTAGCCGGCGCGCATCTTGTTCAGCGAGACCTTGTATTCGCTGATGGTCTGGCCCAGCTCACGCAGCAGCTTGACGTTCTCGGGGCTCTTGAAGGTGCTGGCCAGGTATTCCTGCTGCTTGCTGAACGCGTCCAGCTTGGCCTGGGTGTTGGCCGCCGCGGCGTCGTCGCCGTTGGCGATCATGTATTGCAGGCGGGCAATGCGCAGGTCGGTCAGGTCTTTGTTGAGCTGGCCGATGTCGCCCATCCAGTTGCTGCGGTCGATCAGGCTGCCCAGGCTGTTCCAGCCGGTCAGGGCCAGCAGGCCGGTCAGTACCAGCACCAGGCCGAAGCCCAGGCCGAGTTTGAGGTTGACGCTGATGTTGGCGAACCAGCTGTTCATGCACGCTCTCCCAGAAAATGATTTCGCTCACTTGATCTCAATCGCTGGGCGTTATTGTTTTGGGAGCCCTGCTGATTCGTGCAGGGGTTATCGGCAGGGCAGGGGGAAGCTGAAACGCTTTTTCAGCAGATTTGTAACTGGCTGAAAACGTTTGCGTTTTTTCAAAAAAAAACATCGCGGGGCAAGCCCGCTCCCACGCAGATTCGAGCGTGGGAGCGGGCTTGCCCCGCGATAGTTAAAGGCTACGGCTGGAGAAGGTATCGCACTGGTTCACGTCACCACTGCCGAAGCCGGCCTTGAACCAGCGCACTCGCTGCTGCGAGGTGCCATGGGTGAACGAGTCGGGTACCACACGCCCCTGGCCCTGTTGCTGCAGGCGGTCGTCGCCGATGGCATTGGCGGCGTTCAGGGCTTCTTCCACGTCCCCCGGCTCCAGCCAGTTCAAGCGCTTTTGCGCCTGGTAGGCCCAGACGCCGGCCAGGCAGTCGGCCTGCAGCTCCTGGCGCACCAGCAAGCCATTGTCGCCTTCCAGGCGCTGGCCGCTGCGGCGCGCGGCGTCGACCTTGGCCGAGACCCCGAGCAGGGTCTGCACGTGATGGCCGATTTCATGGGCGATCACATAGGCCTGGGCGAAGTCGCCGGCGGCGGCGAAGCGGGTTTCCATTTCGCGGAAGAAGCTCATGTCCAGGTACACGCGCTGGTCGGCCGGGCAGTAGAACGGCCCGACCGCCGCCGAGGCGAAACCGCAGGCCGAGTTGACCTGGCCGCTGAACAGCACCAGTTTCGGGTCGCGGTACTGTTTGCCAGCCTGAGCGAACAAGGCTTTCCAGGTGTCTTCGGTGTCGCCGAGGATCGAGGCGACGAACGCCGCCTGCTCGTCGTTGGCCGGTGGTGCCTTGCTGCCGACATTGGCCGGGGCGGTTTGTTGCTGCTGGTCCATCTGCCCGGCCAGCTGGCCGAGGATCTGCAGCGGGTCCTGCCCGGTGAGCCAGCCGATGCCGACGATCAGCAGGATGGCGCCGAGCCCCAGGCCCTTGCCGCCGCCGAAACGCATGCCGCCGCCACCGCCACCTTCGCCGCGGGCATCGACCACGTTGTCGCTGCGTCGGCCTTTTCGCCATTCCATGTGCTGCTCTCCACTTTTTGAAACATGAAGTCAAAAGATTAGTTCAGCGCCGCGCTGGCCGTTGAGCTAAGCGCAGACACATAACCAAAAGGTTATGCCTATGACCGCTGAATTCAATATTCATCCCCTCGTACCTGCCGGAAACTGCAAGTCCGCCTGCCACGCCCAGGCGACTTCATAATTCCAAAAGAGGTAACCGGCATGCCTGCCCAGGACACCAGCCGTTTCGTGATCCGTGATCGCAACTGGCACCCCAAGGCCTTCACCCCCGACTACAAGACTTCGATCGCCCGCTCGCCGCGCCAGGCGTTGGTAAGCATCCCGCAGTCGATCAGCGAAAGCACCGGCCCGGACTTTTCCCACCTGCGCTTCGGCGAGCATGACCACGACCTGCTGCTGAACTTCAACAATGGTGGCCTGCCAATCGGCGAGCGCATCATCGTCGCCGGCCGCGTGGTCGACCAGTACGGCAAACCGGTGCCCAATACCCTGGTGGAAATGTGGCAGGCCAACGCCGGTGGCCGCTACCGGCACAAGAACGACCGCTACCTGGCGCCGCTGGACCCGAACTTCGGCGGCGTCGGCCGTTGCCTGACCGACCGCGACGGCTACTACAGCTTCCGCACCATCAAGCCCGGCCCGTACCCCTGGCGCAACGGCCCCAACGACTGGCGCCCGGCGCATATCCACTTCTCCGTCAGTGGCCCGTCGATCGCCACCAAGCTGATCACCCAGCTGTATTTCGAGGGTGACCCGCTGATCCCGATGTGCCCGATCGTCAAGTCGATCGCCAACCCGGATGCGGTCGAGCGGCTGATCGCCCGGCTCGACATGAGCCATGCCAACCCCATGGATTGCCTGGCCTATCGCTTTGACATCGTCCTGCGCGGCCAGCGCCAGACCCACTTCGAAAACCGCTGAGGAGCACCGTCATGCCTATCGAACTGCTGCCGGAAACCCCCTCGCAGACCGCCGGCCCCTATGTGCACATCGGCCTGGCCCTGGAAGCGGCCGGCAACCCGACCCGCGACCAGGAAATCTGGAACCGCCTGGCCAAGGCCGAGGCCCCGGGTGAGCACATCCTGCTGATCGGCCAGGTGTACGACGGCAATGGCCACCTGGTGCGCGATTCGTTCCTGGAAATCTGGCAGGCCGACGCCAACGGCCAGTATCAGGACGACTACAACCAGGAGAACGTCTTCAACAGCTTCGGCCGCACCGCCACCACCTTCGATGCCGGTGAATGGACCCTGCACACGGTCAAGCCGGGTGTGGTGAACAACGCTGCGGGCGTGCCGATGGCGCCGCACATCAACATCAGCCTGTTTGCCCGCGGTATCAATATTCACCTGCACACGCGGTTGTATTTCGATGACGAGAGCGAGGCGAACGCCAAGTGCCCGGTGCTCAACCTGATCGAGCAGCCGCAACGGCGCGAGACGCTGATTGCCAGGCGCTGCGAAGTGGAGGGGAAGACGGCGTATCGCTTCGATATCCGTATTCAGGGGGAAGGGGAGACGGTGTTCTTCGACTTCTGACCTGAGCAACGCATCGCGGGGCAAGCCCGCTCCCACAGGCCTTGTGCAAGGCTTTCGTGGGAGCGGGCTTGCCCCGCGATGGTTTCAGCGCCGAACCAGCAGGACGCCGCTTTCCATGTGATGGGTATACGGGAACTGGTCGAACAGCGCACAGCGTTCGATGCGGTGGGTGTCCTGCAACTGGGCGATGTTCTGCGCCAGGGTCTCGGGGTTGCACGAGATGTACAGGATGCGCTCGAAGCGCCGGGTCAGCTCGCAGGTGTCCGGGTCCATGCCGGCGCGCGGCGGGTCGACGAACACGGTGCCGAACGCGTAGCTTTTCAGGTCGATCCCTTCCAGCCGGCGGAACGGGCGCACCTCGTTCAGTGCCTGGGTCAGCTCCTCGGCCGACAGGCGCACCAGGCGCACGTTGTCCACGCCATTCTCGTCGAGGTTGTGCAGCGCGGCGTTGACCGAGGTCTTGCTGATCTCGGTGGCCAGCACCTGGCGGGCACGGGTGGCCAGCGGCAGGGTGAAGTTGCCGTTGCCGCAGTACAGCTCCAGCAGGTCGTCGTCGCGCTCGCCCATGGCCTCGAAGGCCCAGCCGAGCATCTTCTGGTTCACCGCGCCATTGGGCTGGGTGAACGCGCCTTCGGGCTGGCGATAGCTGAAGGTGCGGCCGGCGATGTCCAGTTTCTCTACCGCGTAGTCACGGCCGATCACCAGGCGCTTGCCCTTGGAGCGGCCGATGACGCTGACATTCAGCTCGGCGGCCAACTGCTGCGCAGCGGCTTCCCAGGCGTCGTCCAGCGGGCGGTGGTAGCACAGGGTGACCATGGCATCGCCGGCCAGGGTGGTGAGGAACTCCACCTGGAACAGGCGGTTGTTCAGCGCCTCGTTGCCCTGCCAGGCGGCCTTCAGGCGTGGCATCAGTTCGTTGATGCGCTGGCTGGCGATGGGGAAGTCGTCGATCAGGATCGCCTTGTGCTTCTCGCCCGGGGCGAACATCGCGTAATGGCGCTGGCCGTCCTCGCGCCACAGGCGAAACTCCGCGCGCAGGCGGTAGTGCTCGCGCGGCGAGTCGAACACCGCAGGCTCGGGCGCCCCGAACGGCGCCAGCAGCTCGCGCAGGCGGGCGACCTTGGCCGCCAGCTGCGCGTCGTATTGCGTAGGGTCGAAAACGGCACTCATGCGTTGAACCAGCCCAGCTTGATGACAAACAGAATGGACAGGATCACCAGCGCCGGGTTCAGGTCGTGGCGACGGCCGGACAGCAGCTTGATGGCGGTCCAGGCGATGAAGCCGAAGGCGATGCCGTTGGCGATCGAGTAGGTCAGCGGCATGGCCAGGGCGGTGACCACCACCGGCGCGGCTTCGGTGACGTCATCCCAGTTGATCTCGGCCAGGCCCGAGGCCATCAGCACGGCGACGAACAGCAGCGCCGGGGCGGTGGCGAAGGCGGGCACGCTGCCGGCCAACGGGGCGAAGAACAGCGCCAGCAGGAACAAGACGGCAACCACGATGGCGGTCAGGCCGGTGCGGCCACCGGCACTGACGCCGGCGGCGGATTCGATGTAGCTGGTGGTGGTCGAGGTGCCCAGCAGCGAGCCGGCCATGGCGGCGGTGCTGTCGGCGATCAGCGCACGGCCCATCTTCGGCATGTGGCCGTCCTTGCCCATCAGGCCGGCGCGCTTGGCCACGCCGATCAGGGTGCCGGAGTTGTCGAACAGGTCGACGAACAGGAAGGCGAAGATCACGCTGATCAGGCCGACGTCCAGGGCGCCCTTGATGTCCAGCTGCAGGAAGGTCGGCGCCAGCGACGGCGGCATCGATACCACGCCGGCGAACGGGGTAACGCCCAGTACGATCGAAGCGATGGTCACCGCGAGGATACCGATCAGCACCGCGCCACGGACTTTCATGGCCTCGAGGGCGACGATCAGGAAGAAGCCCAGGGTGGCGAGGATCGGCGCTGGCTGCTTGAGGTCGCCCAGGCCAACCAGGGTGGCCTGGTTATCGACGACGATGCCGGCGTTATGCAGGGCGATCAGCGCCAGGAACAGGCCGATACCGGCGGCAATCGCCGAGCGCAGCGGCAGCGGGATGCTGTTCACGATCCATTCGCGGATGCGGAAGATCGACAGCAGGAAGAACAGCACGGCGGACAAGAACACCGCACCCAGCGCCACCTGCCAGGTGTGGCCCATGTGCAGGACCACGGTGTAGGTGAAGAAGGCGTTCAGGCCCATGCCCGGCGCCAGGGCGATCGGGTAGTTGGCGATGATGCCCATGGTCACCGAGCCGATGGCCGCGGCCAGGCAGGTGGCGACGAAGATCGCGCCCTTGTCCATGCCGGTCTCGCCGAGGATGCTCGGGTTGACGAACAGGATGTAGGCCATGGCCAGGAAGGTGGTGACGCCCGCGAGAATCTCGGTGCGCACGTTGGTGTTGTGTGCCTTTAGTTGAAACAGCCTTTCCAGCATGCCTGCTCCCAGGGCGCCTCGCGCCGTGAATGTATCGTCCCCAACAGCAAAGCACAGACCGTACCGGATGCCGTGGTTTTGCGTGGGGGGCAAAAAAGCCGCGCATCATACCAGCAAGGGGGGCGGGGGCCTATGGCCATTGGGGAGAGGCCTTTCTGTCGCCTGTGCAGTACCTGTGGGAGCGGGCTTGCCCCGCGATTTCGTCGGCTCGTGAGGAGGGGCGCAATCGCGGGGCAAGCCCGCTCCCACGGAGGATCAGCCGTTATGCAGCCGATCGCGGTGGGTCAGGGTCGGGAACAGTTTCATCCACACCCCGGTCACCACCAGCGTGCCCACACCACCGAGCACCACCGCCGGCACTGTGCCAAACCAGTGCGCGGTGAGCCCCGATTCGAACTCGCCGAGCTGGTTCGAGGCGCCGATGAACAGCCCGTTCACCGCACTCACCCGGCCGCGCATTTCATCCGGGGTCTCCAACTGCACGAAGGCGCCACGGATGACCATGCTGATCATGTCGGCCGCGCCCAGCACCACCAGTACCGCCAGGGAGAACCAGAACGAGGTGCTCAAGCCGAAAGCGATGGTCGCCACGCCGAACACCCCCACCGCCGTGAACATGACCAGGCCCACCTTGCGTTCCACCGGGAAGCGCGCCAGCCACAGCGACATCAGCAGCGCGCCCACCGCCGGGGCCGAGCGCAGCAGGCCCAGGCCCCAGGCGCCAGTGAGCAGGATGTCCTTGGCGAACACCGGCAGTAGCGCGGTGGCACCACCCAGCAGCACGGCGAACAGGTCCAGCGAGATGGCGCCGAGGATGTCCGGGCGGCTGCGGATGAAGCGGATGCCGGCCAGCAGCGACTCAAGGCTGGCGCGGCCTTGCTGGAGGGGTTGCTGGCGGGCGTCGAGGCTGAGCATGAGCAGGCAGGCGATCACGTACAGGGCCACGGTCGGGGCATACACCCAGATACTGCCGAAGGCATACAGGAAACCGCCCACCGCCGGGGCGACGATGGTCGCTGTCTGGGTCGCCGAGGCCGACGCCGCCACCGCCCGCGGGAACAGCCCCGGCGGCACCACGTTGGGCAGCAGCGCCTGGGTGGCCGGCATTTCGAACGAGCGGGTGGCGCCCAGCAGGAAGGCCAGCACGAAGATCAGCTCGCGGCTGACGCTGTCCGTGGCACTGCCAAGGGCCAATGCCAGGGCGATCAGTGCCTGCAAGGTCTGGCACAGGGCGGCGACCTTGCGCCGGTCATAGCGGTCGGCAACGTGTCCGGTGTGCAGCATGAACAGCACGCGCGGGGCAAATTCCACCAGCCCGACCAGGCCCAGATCGAGCACGTTGCCCGTCAACTGGTAGAGGTGCCAGCCGATGGCCACGGTGAGCATCTGGAAGCCGCTGGCGGTGAAAACGCGGGCCAGCCAGAAGGCCATGAATGGGCGGTGATGACGCAGCAATTGCGGGGCGGAGTCGGACATCGGCAGGCCTGTAACCTCGGCAATAGAGGGGTCTGCAGAGTAGCATCTGCTTGTAACAAATAGTTGCTGAATGTCGAGATGGACAGTTTTTCAGCGCCTGGAAAAGGGGGTGGGACAACGGGTCACGCGGCAATCAACCACACATCTTGTGACTTGATTCGGGACTATGCTTCCAGACATTCGTTGACCTGGATCAATCGTTCCAGATGCAACGAATTTGGCCCTCGGGCCGGAATCCCTGCGATCGAACAGAACAATTCCAACGAGCCGCACTCGATCACTGTGGGGGCAGTGGGCGACAAGGGCCACAAGCCTGGACGCCGGATTATCTGAAGAGGAAGCACCATGTTCGGATTAGAAGCCCTAGAGCTCGCCCGAATCCAGTTTGCCTTTACCGTGTCCTTTCACATTCTGTTCCCGGCCATCACCATTGGCCTGGCGAGCTACCTGGCGGTTCTCGAAGGCCTTTGGCTCAAGACCGGCAACAACACCTACCGTGACCTCTACCACTTCTGGTCGAAGATCTTCGCCGTCAACTTTGGCATGGGCGTGGTCTCCGGCCTGGTCATGGCCTACCAGTTCGGCACCAACTGGAGCCAGTTCTCCGACTTCGCAGGTTCCATCACTGGCCCCCTGCTGACCTACGAGGTGCTGACGGCCTTCTTCCTCGAGGCCGGTTTCCTTGGCGTCATGCTGTTCGGCTGGAACCGTGTCGGCCGCGGCCTGCACTTCTTCGCCACCTGCATGGTGGCGCTCGGCACCTTGGTCTCGACCTTCTGGATCCTGGCGTCCAACAGCTGGATGCAGACCCCCCAGGGCTATGAGATCGTCAATGGCCAGGTGATCCCGGTGGACTGGTTCGCGGTAATCTTCAACCCGTCCTTCCCCTACCGCCTGATGCACATGGCCACTGCTGCGTTCGTTGCCACGGCGTTCTTCGTCGGCGCCTCGGCGGCCTGGCACCTGTTGCGTGGCCGGGATAACCCGGCGGTGCGCAAGATGCTGTCGATGGCGATGTGGATGGCGCTGGTCGTTGCGCCGATCCAGGCGGTGATCGGTGACTTCCACGGCCTCAACACCCTCAAGCACCAGCCGGTGAAGATCGCGGCCATCGAGGGCCATTGGGAAAACAAACCTGGTGAACCGACGCCGCTTATCCTGTTCGGCATCCCGGACATGCAAGCCGAAACCACCCGCTTCAAAGTCGAGATCCCGGCCCTGGGCAGCCTGATTCTTACCCACAGCCTGGACAAGCAAGTCCCGGCAATGAAGGAGTTCCCGCCCGAAGATCGCCCCAACTCGACCATCGTGTTCTGGTCGTTCCGGGTCATGGTCGGCCTGGGCATGCTGATGATCCTGGTTGGCCTGTGGAGCGTGTGGCTGCGCAAGCGCGGCACCCTGTACAGCTCGCGGCCGTTCCTCTACCTGACCCTGTGGATGGGCCCGTCGGGGCTGATCGCCATCCTCGCTGGCTGGTTCACCACCGAGATCGGTCGCCAGCCATGGGTGGTCTACGGGCTGATGCGCACCGCCGACGGTGTGTCCAACCACAGTTATGCCCAGCTCGGTTTCACCCTGGTGATGTTCGTGGTGGTGTACTTCGCCCTGTTCGGCACTGGCATCGGCTACATGATGCGGCTGGTGCGCAAAGGGCCGAAAACCGGCGAAGGCGAGGAGCACACTCCAGGTGGGCCTGGCCAGCAACGTACGCCGGCGCGGCCACTGTCCGCCGCCGATGATGGCCATGAGGCCACCTCCACCCGCCTGAGCGAGGGGAACTGAGATGGGTATCGATCTTCCGCTGATCTGGGCCGTGATCATCATCTTCGGCGTGATGATGTACGTGGTGATGGACGGCTTCGACCTTGGCATCGGCATGCTCTTCCCGTTCGTCCAGGACGAGCGTGACCGTGATGTGATGATGAACACCGTCGCCCCGGTATGGGACGGCAACGAAACCTGGCTGGTGCTGGGGGGCGCGGCACTGTTCGGCGCCTTCCCGTTGGCCTATTCGGTGGTGCTGGAGGCGCTGTACCTGCCGCTGATCCTGATGCTGGTGGGGCTGATCTTCCGCGGCGTGGCCTTCGAGTTCCGCTTCAAGGCGCGGGCCAACAAGCGGCATATCTGGGACAAGGCGTTCATCTGGGGCTCGCTGGTGGCCACCTTCTTCCAGGGGGTGGCCCTGGGCGCCTTCATCGAAGGCTTCAAGGTGGTCGACCGCAAGTTCGTCGGCGGCTACCTGGACTGGCTGACGCCGTTCACCCTGTTCTCTGGCCTGGGCCTGATCGTCGCCTACACCCTGCTGGGCTGTACCTGGCTGATCATGAAGACCGAAGGGCCGCTGCAGCAGAAGATGCATGACATGGCGCGGCCTCTGGCGTTGGTGCTGCTGGCGGTGATCGGTATCGTCAGCCTTTGGACACCGATCGCCTATCCGCAGATCGCCGACCGCTGGTTCAGCATGCCTAACCTGGTGTGGTTCATGCCGGTACCGCTGCTGGTGCTGGTGACCTTCTACGGGCTGCTGCGCGCGGTGGCACGCAACGCGCACTACACGCCGTTCCTGCTCACCCTGGTGCTGATCTTCCTTGGCTACAGCGGATTGGGGATCAGCCTGTGGCCCAACATCATTCCGCCGTCGATCAGCATCTGGGATGCCGCCGCACCGCCGCAGAGTCAGGGCTTCATGCTGGTGGGCACGCTGTTCATCCTGCCGTTCATCCTCGGGTACACCTACTGGAGCTACTACGTGTTCCGCGGCAAGGTGACCCACGACGATGGCTATCACTAGGAGCGCGCCATGATGGATGTCGAACAGAAGAAACCGTTGTGGCAACGCCTGGGCTGGCTGGTGCTGATCTGGGCGCTGAGTGTCGCGGCGCTTGGGGTGTTCGCCTACGGGATGCGGATGTTCATGAGTGCGGCGGGTTTGAGCACGCACTGAGCCTGCATCGAAACGTCTTTTTGTAGGAGCGGCCTCGTGCCGCGAAAGGGCCGCAGCGCGGCCCCAGGATTTCAGCGTCAAAGCAGAAATCGCCGGGGCTGCTGCGCAGCCCTTTCCGGCCGGTCCGGCGCCCCGGCAAGGCCGCTCCTAGAATGGACGTGCCAGCCCGTTTAGTGGGTCTGGATTACTTGCGGGCCTTGAGCACCACGAACTTCGGCGTCGCCGCCACTTGCTCCACACCTCTGAACAACCGCGCCAGCTTGCTGTGGTAGCCCAGGTGCCGGTTACCGACGATGTACAACGCTCCCCCCACCTCCAGCGCCTCCCGTGCCTGCTGGAACATGCGCCAGGCGAGGAAGTCGCCGACCACCTGCTGCTGGTGGAACGGCGGGTTGCACAGCACCACGTCCAGCGACTGCTTCGCCAGCCCCGCCAGGCCATCCGCCGCCTGAATGGCTACTTCACGGTCGCCCAGCGCGGCCTGCCAGTTGTCACGGGCCGATTGCACCGCCATGTACGACTCGTCCACCAGGGTGTAATGCGTGTCAGGGTTGGCCAGGGCGCTGGCGATGGCCAGTACGCCGTTGCCGCAGCCCAGGTCTGCCACCCGGGCGCGGCCCAGGTCGCGTGGCAGGTGCGGCAGGAAGGCACGGGTGCCGATGTCCAGGCCTTCGCGGCAGAACACGTTGGCGTGGTTGACCAGCTCCAGTGCCGGCGCGTCGAGGCGGTAGCGGCTAGGGTAGGGGGACTGGGCGAGCGGGCGTTCGGCGAGGGTGGCGGTGAGCAGGCGCGCCTTCTTCTGCGCCAGCGAGGCCTGGACCGGGCCGATGTATTTTTCCATCAGGTCACCGGCCGCACGCGGCAGGTGCTTGATCATGGCGCCGGCGATCACCTGGGCGCCGGGGGCCAGGTGGCCCTGCAGGCGGATCAGTTGTTCTTCGAGCAGGGCCAGGGTTTTCGGTACGCGCACCAGCACGCGATCGAACGGCCCTTGCCAGTGCTGGTTGGCGGGTATGAAAGGCACGGCATCGAACGGCTTGCCGTTGCCTGCCAGGTTCTTCTCCAGCGCCATGCGCGCCAGGTGCGAGTCGCCGCTGCTGGTGACGTCCAAGGTGCCGGCCAGGCTGGCGGCCAGGGCGCCGAAGCTGTCGTTGAGCACCAGCACCCGGCAGCCTGCGGCCGGTGCTTGTGCCGCCAGGTGCTCCAGCAGGTACTGGTCGGCGGCATCGAAAGCCAGCAGCGGGTCGTTGGCCTGTTCCGGCTGGCGAATCAGGTCGAGGTCGGCGAAGGGGCTGTTGAACAGGGGCATGAAGTACGGCTCGGCGCGAATCTGGCCGTCGCGGTGCGCGACGTGCTTGAGGTGGGCGATTCTACAGGGCTTTGCGCTTCGAGGGGGTTACAGCAGGCCTTGGCGGAACACATTGACGATGGCTGCCACCTTGTTGCTGGTGTTGGTCTTGGCGATCACGCTGCGGATGTGGAAGTTCACGGTACTGGGGGATAGCGAGAGTATCTTGGCCACATCCTCGGCGATCTTGCCCTCCGATGACCATTTCATCACTTCCAGCTCACGCTTGCTCAGCGGCGCATAGTGCGCCTCGCTGGCCATTTGCTGTTCGCTCACTGCGGTATGCAGCAACTGGCACAACCACATGATCTGTGCGCCGTTTTCATAGAGTTCGATGGGGCGGATCTGGCCGTCTGGCCGGGCGACACTCAGCTGGCTCTCGTTGTGCAGCTGATCGAACAACGATTGCGTCCAGCCATGGCGCAGGCCGTGAGCACAGGCCGACTCGCGCAGCTGCGGCAGCTCTTTGAACAGCTCGTCGTTCCACAACAGCGGCAGGGTCGTCTTGCGACATTCGTAGCAAGCCGGGTCGCTGTTCATGAACTCGTGCTTGTAGGTCTGGTGCCACTCGTCCGGGTAGTTGCTGCGAAAATCCACCTTGGGGGCTTTGCCCGCGAAGTGCATGTGGGTCGCCAAACTGACGAATTGCATGCCGAGTGCCTGAACCAGTTCGACTGCCTGGACGAACAATTTGTCGGGGTCGTGCTCCCCCAGCATCTGTTGAAGCTGTTCGCTGTGCCACTGTGACATGGGTGGAGCTCCCTGAAATCCGATGGATCCAATTACCGGACTGCACGGGGCAAGTGTAGGAAAAGTCCTCATGCTGCGCTGGGTTTTTTTGTTATAGCTGTCACGTTTCTTGCGCAGCTTTTTGTCAGCCAGAAGCGATGCCCTACAATCCGGTGGTGTTTATCCCCGGCACTTTGCGAGACACTTGGCGCATCTGATTTATGGAGCCCGTCATGACCGCCAGCGCCGACAAGTTCACCCGCCAGACCCTGCTCGATGTTCAGCCCCTGACGCCGAACCTGTTCAGCCTGCGGGTCAGCCGTGACCCAGGCTTTCGCTTCCGCTCCGGGCAGTTCGCCCGCCTGGGCGTGACCAAGGCCGATGGCAGCGTGGTATGGCGCGCCTACTCGATGGTCAGCGCACCCCACGACGAGTTCCTCGACTTCTTCTCCATCGTGGTGCCCGGCGGTGAGTTCACCAGCGAGCTCAGCCGGTTGGGCGCGGGCGATACCTTGCTGATCGACCGCCAGGCATTCGGCTACCTGACCCTCGATCGCTTTATCGGTGGCCGCGACCTCTGGCTGTTGGCCACCGGCACCGGTATTGCGCCGTTCATGTCGATCCTGCAGGACTTCGAGGCCTGGGAGCGTTTCGACAACATCAAGCTGGTGTACTCGGTGCGTGAGGCCAAGGAGCTGGCTTACGTGGAGGAGATCGCCGGGCTTGAGCAACGCGACTACCTGGCGGAGTTCGCCGGCAAGTTGCAGTTCATTCCGGTGGTGACCCGAGAGGCGCATCCGGGGGCGTTGAATGCGCGGATCACCACGCTGATCGAGAATGGCGAGCTGGAGCGCGCGGCGGGGTTGGAACTGTCGCCGGAGCATTCGCGGATCATGCTGTGCGGCAACCCGGACATGATCGATGAGACGCGCAAGGTGCTCAAGGCGCGCGACTTGCAATTGAGCCTGAGCAAGCGGCCCGGGCAGGTCGCGGTGGAGAACTACTGGTAAACGAAAACGGCGCCTGAGGGCGCCGTTTTCATGCACAGCCTCAGGGCTGGCGATTCTGATTCTGCGCCTTGAGCAGGTCGCGGATCTCGGTCAGCAGGGTCTCTTCGGCGCTCGGTACCGGGGGTGCGGTCGGTGCCACGGCCTCTTCGCGCTTGAGGCGGTTGATCGCTTTCACACCCATGAAGATGGCGAAGGCGACGATGATGAAATCGAGGATCGTCTGGATGAACTTGCCGTAGGCCATTACCACGGCCGGCACGTCACCCTCGGCGGCCTTCAGGGTAATGGCCAGGTCACTGAAGTCCACGCCACCGATCAGCAGGCCGATGGGGGGCATGATCACGTCGCCGACGAACGACGAGACGATCTTGCCGAAGGCGGCGCCGATGATGATACCGACGGCCATGTCCACGACATTTCCTTTGACGGCGAAGGCCTTGAACTCACTGAGCATACCCATGTGCGATTTCCTTGTAACAAATGGTGAGGTAGACGCAGTGTAAGCCACTAAAACGCTTCATGCGTGGCATTCAGGGCTACTGACTGCGGTTGCAGCGAATAGTTTTGTCGCCTTTCAGCGCGTTCGGGACACGTCCGGCTTCGGCTATCATGGCGGTTTTTTCCAGGAGACTGCGCCCATGGCCAAGGCCAAGCGTTTGTATGGCTGTACCGAATGTGGCGCGACCTTCCCCAAATGGGCCGGCCAGTGCGGCGAGTGCGGCGCCTGGAACACCCTGGTCGAGACCATGATCGAAAGCGGCGGCGCGGCGGCCCCCAGCGGTCGGGCCGGCTGGGCCGGGCAGCAGGCGCAGATCAAGACCCTCGCCGAGGTCAGTGTCGAAGAGATCCCGCGCTTCACCACCAGCAGCACCGAGCTTGACCGGGTGCTCGGGGGAGGCCTGGTCGACGGTTCGGTGGTGTTGATCGGCGGCGACCCTGGCATCGGCAAATCGACCATCCTGCTGCAAACCCTGTGCAACATCGCCACGCAGATGCCGGCGCTGTACGTCACCGGCGAAGAATCGCAGCAGCAGGTGGCCATGCGCTCGCGGCGCCTGGGGCTGCCTCAGGATCAGCTCAAGGTCATGACCGAAACCTGCATCGAGGCGATCATCGCCACCGCCCGCCAGGAGAAGCCGCGGGTGATGGTGATCGACTCGATCCAGACCATTTTCACCGAGCAGCTGCAATCGGCCCCGGGCGGCGTGGCCCAGGTACGCGAAAGCGCGGCGCTGCTGGTGCGCTATGCCAAGCAGAGCGGCACGGCGATCTTCCTGGTCGGCCACGTCACCAAGGAGGGTTCGCTGGCCGGCCCGCGCGTGCTGGAGCACATGGTCGACACCGTGCTGTATTTCGAGGGTGAGTCGGACGGCCGCCTGCGCCTGCTGCGGGCGGTGAAAAACCGCTTCGGCGCGGTCAATGAACTGGGCGTGTTCGGCATGACCGATCGCGGCCTCAAGGAAGTCTCCAACCCGTCGGCGATCTTCCTCAATCGCACCCAGGACGAGGTGCCCGGCAGCGTGGTGATGGCCACCTGGGAAGGCACCCGGCCGATGCTGGTGGAGGTGCAGGCACTGGTCGACGACAGCCACCTGGCCAACCCGCGGCGGGTGACCCTGGGCCTGGACCAGAACCGCCTGGCCATGCTGTTGGCGGTACTGCACCGTCACGGCAGCATCCCCACCCACGACCAGGATGTGTTCCTCAACGTGGTCGGTGGGGTCAAGGTGCTGGAGACCGCCTCTGACCTGGCGCTGCTGGCGGCGGTGATGTCGAGCCTGCGCAACCGGCCGTTGGCCCACGGCCTGCTGGTGTTCGGCGAGATCGGCCTGTCTGGCGAGGTGCGCCCGGTGCCCAGCGGCCAGGAGCGCCTCAAGGAGGCCGCCAAGCATGGCTTCAAGCGTGCCATCGTGCCCAAGGGCAATGCGCCGAAAGAGGCGCCGCCGGGCTTGCAGGTTATCGCTGTGACCCGTCTGGAACAGGCCTTGGATGCGTTGTTCGAATAGTCGGCTTCTTGCAAGTGATTCTCAATAGCTAGTAGCATGCCGCCACCTTGCGACCATCGTATGGAGTGCGTGTGGCGGAGTTCGACCTCAAGCGGCTGTTTCTCAAGCACGCGAAAAACCTGCAGGCCATGCTTTCGCGCAAGGTGCGCGACCCTCAGCTGGCCGCCGACCTGGTGCAGGACAGCTTCCTGCGCCTGGCCGAGCAGCAGCATGTCGATCGCATCGACAATGCCCAGGCCTACCTGTACCGCACGGCCCATAACCTGATGGTCGACCATGTGCGCCAGCAGCAGCGGCGCAAGACCGATCTGGTCCCCCACGAAGCGCTGGAAAGCATCATCGAGGACGGCCCCGGGCTCGACGAGCAGGCGGCTCGCATCCAGCACCTGCGCCGCTTGCAGGCGATCCTCGAGGCGTTGCCCGAACGTACCCGGCAGGTGTTTCGCCTCAATCGCCTGGAGGGCATGACCCACGCCGAAGTCGCGCGTCACCTGGGTATTTCCGACAGCTCCGTGCAGAAGCATCTGGCCAAGGCCCTGGCCTATGTGATGCAGTGCCTGCAGGAAGCGGAATGACCAACGGTTTACTGACAAACGCCGCTTCAGACGTCAGCCCAGACATAACCAGATCGCGAGAGAACCGTGTGAGCAGCCAGAACGAGCAAGCCATCCGCGAGCAGGCCGCCGAGTGGGTGGTGCTGCAAGGCGCCGGCCCC
The DNA here is from genome assembly GCF_009650555.1 of Pseudomonas sp. EMN2. Lineage (NCBI taxonomy): Bacteria > Pseudomonadati > Pseudomonadota > Gammaproteobacteria > Pseudomonadales > Pseudomonadaceae > Pseudomonas > Pseudomonas sp. EMN2. The sequence continues at coordinate 26,317 of NZ_VZZR01000092.1, read as the reverse complement.
CTGAGCAGTGTGCAGCAGCAGGCGCTGGAGCAGTGGTGTGCGAGTGACCCGCGCCATGCCCGGGCCTATGCCTTCGCGCAGGCGACCTGGGGCGACCTCGGGCAGCTGGCGAGCCTTGCACCCGCAGCAGCGCCGCATCGTGCGCCGTTGCCGCGCAGCAAGCGCACGCCTGCCCGGCGCAGGGGGTCGCGTATTCGCCGGGCCGTTGCCTGTAGCGCGCTGGTGCTGCTGGCGGTGCTGGGGGTGGAGCAAGGGCCTGGCCTGCTGCTGGACTGGCGCGCGGACTACGTCACCGCTGCTGGCGAAGTGCGTCGGGTGACCTTGCCCGATGGCAGCCTGGTCGATCTCGACAGCCGCAGCGCTTTGCAGCTGGCCTTCGATGGCCAGCAGCGGCGGGTGCGTCTGCTGGCCGGCGATGCCGTGTTCAGTGCAGCGCCGGTCACGGCCGCCGAGCCACGGCCGTTCGTGGTCGAGTATGCCGGCGCCAGCACGCGGGCCCTGGGTACGCGGTTCGTGGTCGGCATGGCGGGCGAGGGCGGTTGGGTCGGCATGCTCGAACACAGTGTCGAGGTAAAACTGCAAGCCGCGCCGGCACAGGGCGTGACCAGCCAGCTGTTGCAGGAGGGCCAGGCGCTGCGCTACGACCAGGCCCAGGGCGTTCGCCTGTGGCCTGGGCGCGACGTGCAGCGGGCCACCGACTGGCAGCGTGGGGTGCTGGTGTTCGAGCGCCAGCCGCTGGGCGAAGTGGTCGAACGGCTGAACCGCTACCGTGACGGGCGCCTGCTGGTGGTCGACGCGGCCTTGGCGCAACGCCAGGTCAGCGGGGTGTTCCGCCTCGACAACCTGGCCGTGGCAGCCGATGTGCTCAGCGCCGAACTCAAGGCCGAACGCCTGCAATTGCCTGGCTTGACGTTGATCTACTGAATCGCTGAAAAAAACTTTGGTTTCGCGTTACTGAGTTTTCCTGCGTCGCACGTCTGATTGTTGAGATTGATTTTCATTACTAGAAATCGCCAACAGAAGACGAGACGCGCAGTGAGCACGCACCCCGTACAACCTCGCCGGCCCCTGAGCCGCATCGCCCTGGCCAGCAGCCTGGCCATTGGCGCCTTGAGCCTGCCGATGGGGATCGGCCTGGCCCAGGCCGCCACGTCGCCGAACAGCACAAGCCGCAGCCTGGTGCAGTTCGACATTCCCGCCCAGCCGCTCGACAGCGCAGTACTGGCCTATGCCGAACAGTCCGGCGTGCAGGTGTTCTATGACAGCCGCAAGCTGGTCGGCCTGTACAGCGAAGGTCTGCGCGGTGGCTACAGCGTGGAAGAGGGGCTGCGCCTGCTGCTGCGCAACATGCCGGTGCGCTACCACTTCAGCGCCGCTGGGCAGGTAGGGTTGGAGCGGCTCGAAGAGTCCGGCGTGGCCCTGGAGCTGGGGGCCACCCAGGTCGAGTCCAGCCGTGACGGTGACTGGGTGTACCAGGCGCCACGTTCGGCCAGCGTGATCACCCGTGATCAGATCGACAAACGCCCGCCGCGCCATGCCGCCGACATGCTCGAGCAAACCGCCGGGGTGTACACCGCGGTCAACCAGCGCGATCCGGGCCTGTCGGTGAACATCCGCGGCGTGCAGGACTACGGCCGAGTGAACATGAACATCGACGGCATGCGCCAGAACTTCAGCGTCAACGGCCACCAGCAGCGCAATGGCACGATGTTCATCGACCCGGAGTTCGTCAGCAACGTCGAGATCGAAAAGGGCAGCCAGTCGGGCATGGGCGGCGCGGGCGTGCTCGGCGGCATTGCCAGCTTCAACACCTTGAACGCCGCCGAATTTCTCGGCCCGGGCAAGGAGATGGGCGGCCGGATCCGTGCCGGGCATGGCATCGGCGAGCTGGGCAACGGCACCTATTTCAACGGCAGCGGCGTCTTCGCCTTCGGCAACGACGTGGGTGACCTGCTGCTGGGCATGAGCGAGCGTCACTTCGGCAACTACCGCGCCGGTACCAACAACAAGGACAACCTGGGCACCGAAATGCGCCTGCGCAAGCTGTTCCCGCGGGCCTGGGACAACTGGATCGAGTCCGAGGTCGGCGACATGGGTACCGTGACCCGCTCGAACCTGATCAAGGTGGGCCTGAACCTGCCTGAAGACCAGCGCCTGCAACTGAGCTACATGGAAACCGACACCGACAGCAAGGACGCCTGGACCTGGCTGGCCTCCGACCTCAACTCGTTCTACTACCGGCGCACCGCCAGCAGCGACATCAACGCGAAGAACTTCGGGCTCGACTACAGCTACGCGCCGGACAACGATCTGACCGACTTCAAGGCCAAGCTGTATTTCGTCAGCACCCGCCAGGACCGCTGGAACAACAGCAATACCGCCAGCGTCGGCAGCGGCAACTTCTACGCCGACTACAACGATCACTTCCAGACCGACACCTGGGGCCTGCAGGCGCAGAACACCTCGCGCTTCTATTTCGGCCAGAGCAACCTGCTGAGCTTCAACTACGGCGCCGAACTGTTCCTGGATACCTTCAAGCCGAGCAGCGAGCGCATTCCTGCGCCCAATGAAAAGAACAACCCGTTCATCGCCGGGGCCGACCCTGACGGCAAGCGGGCCATGGGCAGCCTGTTCGGCAACCTGTCGTTCGAGCATGACGGCTGGCTGACCCTGGATGCCGGCCTGCGCTATGACCGCTATCGCCTGACCGGCAAGACCGGGCTCACCACCTGGGCCTACCCGGTCGGTGTTACCGGCGTGGACGTGCTGCGCGAGCGAACCGAATTCGCCTATGACGTCGAGCGCGAGGAGGGGCGCTTCTCGCCGACCTTCGGTATCGGCGTCAAGCCGGGGCTGGACTGGTTGCAGCTCTACACCCGCTGGGGCCGCGGCTGGCGCCCGCCCGCAGTGACCGAGGCGTTCATGAGCGGCAAGCCGCACGGCGGCGGCAACGAACTGGTGTACCCCAACCCGTTCCTCAAGGCCGAGCAGTCGCATAACTGGGAAGCCGGTTTCAACATCTTCAAGGAGTCGCTGTTTCGCGACGGCGACCGCCTCGGCGTGAAGGTGGCCTACTTCGATACGCGGATCGAGAACTTCTCGTACCTCGACTACAGCGTCGACCTGCCCGGCACCGACATCACCGGGCTGTCGCTGGGCAACAGTGCCTACACCAACAACCTCGAAGGCACCACCTTCCGCGGCGTGGAGTACTCGCTCGACTACGACAACGGCCGCTTCTACACCCAGCTCAGCTACACCCACATGATCGGCAGCAACGAGTTCTGCTCCAAGCAGCTGTACATGGGCGGCGGTGTGCAGCGCAACGAAGCCGGCATGATCGACACGGTAATCGACTTCGGTGGCTTCCCGATCCCGGTGACCTTGCCGGCCTACAACTTCACCGAGGGCCAGGCGATCAATGACCAGATCAGTTGTGGCGAGATCATGGGCAACGCCGCCTACATGCCGTCCGACCGTGGCGCGTTGACCACCGGCCTGCGCTTCTTCGACAACACCCTCGATGTCGGCGCCCGCCTGCGCTACAGCGCGGGCCGGGGCGAGCACCTCAACAGCCAGGGCTACGGCAACCTGGAGAAGGCCCGCTGGCCGGAATACAAGGTCTACGACCTGTATGCCAGCTACTGGGCGACCCCGCAGCTGAACATCGCCCTGTCGCTGGAGAACGTCACCGACGAGGCCTACTTCGTGGCCATGGGCGACGCCAACAACCTCTCCCTGGCCCGCGGCCGGACCCTCTCCGGCATGCTCGAGTACCGATTCTGATTCACCAGGTTCGCCCACTGTCGGGCAACACGAAGGCGCTGAACGCCTTCGCTCTCAACTGCAACGCAATGAGGAAATGCAATGTCTCTGTCCGTTACCTACTCGGCTTCCTTCGCCAACTTCACCGTTGACCAGTACCTCTCGGCCTGGGCCACCGGTTTCAAGACCGCCGACCACAACGCCAGCAACACCGGTGGCTTCAACGAGGGCGGCACCGACGGCAGCCAGTACGCCATTCGCGGCACCAATGGTTCGAACTTTGCCGTGATCGCCGAAAGCGACACCCCGACCGGCCTGCACTACGTCTGGAATGCCTCGCTGCCGGCCAGCGACAACCAGAACCACTACCTGTACGGCGAGCTGGATACCGTGACCCTGGGCAACACCCTGCTGCGTGACGCCAGCGGCAACTACAGCGTGTCGGCGCTGGCCGTGAGCTTCGACGGCCTGGACCTGAACGCCGCGCAAGGTGCCGGCCGTGCAGGCAACGACGTGCACAACGTGATCTACAACCTGATGCAGGGCAAGACCGCCGGCCTGGAAACCGTGCTGGACAACCTGCTGGCCGACTACGGCGTGTCCACCAACAACACCTTCGCTCAGATCAACACCGCCCTGGCGGCTGGCCCGGTCGCGGCCTCGGCCGAAGCCGTCGGCGTGCAGGCGCTGCCTGAAGACCTGGCCCTGGCGGCCTGAGCCCAGGCATGAAAAAGCGAATGGAAGGTAACCCCGCCATTCGCTGATCTGTTGCATTTACCCCGCAGCCCGTGTCTTTGCCGGGCCCAGGCTGCGGTGGTGCGAATTCTGTGGCGTCGACGGGCACAAAGCAATCGCCGGTCGGCGCTCCCTGTGAGGTTTCCAACGAATGCGAACCGCTCCCGCCACGGCCAACGAAGTGCTGCAGGCGCTCAAGGCCTGCCGTGCCGGCCTCGCCAACGTCGCCCTGTTCACCGCGGTGATCAACCTGCTGATGCTGGCGCCGGCGCTGTACATGCTGCAGGTGTATGACCGGGTCCTGTCGTCGCGCAACGAAATGACGCTGCTGATGCTCAGCCTTCTGGTGCTGGGCCTGTTCGCCTTCATGGGCGTGCTGGAGTGGCTGCGCAGCCAAGTGGTGGTGCGCCTGGGCACTCGCATGGACATGGACCTCAACCCGCGGGTGTTCGACGCCGCCTACGCGGCCAGCCTGGCGGGGCACAAGGGCGCGGCCGGGCAGATGCTCGCCGACCTGACCAGCCTGCGCCAGTTCGCCACCGGCCAGGCGTTGTTCGCCTTCTTCGACGCGCCCTGGTTCCCGGTGTATCTGCTGGTGATCTTCATGTTCAGCCCCTGGCTTGGCCTGATGGCGCTGGTGGGCGCGGTGTTGCTGACCGTGCTGGCCTGGGTCAACGAGCGCCTGACCAAGGCCCCGTTCGCCGAAGCGGGCGAGCTGTCGCAGCAGGCTGGCCTTGAGGCCAGCGCCAACCTGCGCAATGCCGAGGTGATCGAAGCCATGGGCATGCTGGGCGCGGTGCGCCAGCGCTGGGCGCGCCTGCACCATGGTTTTCTTGCCCGGCAGAACCTGGGCAGCGAGCGCACTGCGGCCGTCAGCGCGGTATCCAAGACCGTGCGCCTGGCGTTGCAGTCGCTGGTGTTGGGGCTGGGCGCCTGGCTTGCGATCGAGCAGTTGATCACCCCCGGCATGATGATCGCCGGCTCCATCCTGATGGCCCGGGTGCTGGCGCCGATCGACCAGTTGATCGGTGCCTGGCGCCAATGGAGCGGTGCCCGCCAGGCCTACCTGCGCCTGAGCGAGCTGCTGCGCACGCAACCGTCACGCCCGGCGGGCATGCCCTTGCCGGCGCCGTTGGGCAGGCTCACGGTGGAGCAAGTGGGCGCGCTGCAGCCGGGCAGCAACCGGCCTTGCCTGAGCAACCTGGGTTTCGACCTGGCTGCCGGCGAGTCGCTGGGCATCATCGGCCCGTCGGGTTCGGGCAAGTCGACCCTGTCGCGGCTATTGGTCGGTGCTGCCGCGCCGTCCACCGGCAAGGTGCGCCTGGACGGCGCCGACCTGCGGGTGTGGGAGCGCCAGGCGCTGGGCCGGCATATCGGCTACCTGCCGCAGGATGTACAACTGTTCGCCGGCAGCATTGCCGACAATATCGCCCGCCTGGGCCCGGTGGACGCCCAGCAGGTGGTGGCCGCCGCGCAGATGGCCGGTGTGCACGAGATGATCCTCAAACTGCCGGCTGCCTATGACACGCTGCTGGGCGAGGGCGGCAGCGGGCTGTCCGGCGGCCAGCGCCAGCGCATCGGCCTGGCCCGTGCGCTGTACGGGTTGCCGGCGTTGATCGTGCTCGACGAGCCCAACTCGAACCTCGACGAGGCCGGTGAGCAGGCGTTGCTCGAGGCCGTCGGCAAACTGCGTGAGCACAAGCGCACGCTGATCCTGATCACCCACAAGTCGTCGTTGCTGGCGGGCCTGGACAATCTGCTGATGCTGCAAAACGGCCAGTTGCAAGCCTACGGCCCGACCGCCCGGGTGCTGCAGGACCTGCAGCGCGCCGCCCGCCCGGCGCCGGTTGCCGCCGCGCCCGCCAGTACCCCCGCCATGCGCACACCCCTTGGCCTGAGCGCCAGCTTCGGCCTGCCAAGAGCCTGACTTCATGACCGTACATGCCGTTACCAAGCGCAAGACCGATGTGCCCGCCGACCCCGACAACGTGCTCAGCCTCAGTGAACATCGCCCCGCCCGGATGGGGCGTTGGCTGGTGCTGGCCGGCTTTGGCGGCTTCCTCTTATGGGCTGCGCTGGCGCCGCTGGACAAGGGCGTGCCGGTGACCGGAAACGTGGTGGTGGCCGGCAGCAAGCAGGCGGTGCAGCACCCCACGGGTGGGGTGATCGAGCAACTGCTGGTACGTGATGGCGAGCCGGTCAGTGCCGGCCAGGTGCTGCTGCGCATGGACCCGACCCAGGCCCAGGCCCAGGTCGGCTCGCTGCGGGTGCAGTACGTCAACGCCCGCGCCGGTGAGGCGCGGTTGCTGGCCGAGCGTGACGGCCTGGCGAGCCTGGCGTTCCCGCAGGGCCTGCAGGCCGAGGCCGGCACGCCCTGGGTGGCAGCGGCCCTGGAGGGCCAACGCCAGTTGCGAGCCAGCCGTGCTCGCGCATTGGAGATGGAGCTGGGCGGCATGCGCGAAGGCATCGCCGGCGCCGAAGCCTCGTTGCAGGGCTTGCAGGGCTCGCTGGCCAGCAAGCAGGCCCAGCGCGATGCCCTCGACGAGCAACTGCGTGGCCTGCGCGACCTGGCCAGGGATGGCTATATCGCCCGTAATCGGCTGCTCGACAATGAGCGCCTGCTGGCCCAGGTCAACGGCTCGATCGCCGAAGACCTGGGCTCGATCGGCCGCACCCGGCGCCAGGTGCTGGAACTCAAGCTGCGCATCGGCCAGCGCCAACAGGAGTTCCAGAACGAAGTGCGCCAGCAGTTGGCCGAGCTGCAAGCCAGTGCCGAGGACCTGGGCAATCGCCTGCGCAGCGCCGAGTTCGAGCTGGCCCACACCCAGGTACGTGCCCCGGTGGCCGGCACGGTGGTGGGGCTGAGCGTCTTCACCAATGGCGGGGTAATCGCCCGGGGCCAGCAGTTGATGGAGATCGTCCCGGCTGGTGCGCCGCTGTTGGTCGATGCCAGGGCTCCGGTGGAGATGGTCGACCGCTTGCGCCCGGGGCTGCCGGTGGAGCTGATGTTCGCCGCCTTCAACCAGAGCACCACGCCCCGGGTGGAGGGGGAGGTGAGCCTGGTATCGGCTGATCGACTGGTCGATGAAAAGACCCAGCATCCCTACTACCAGGTGCGCATAAAGGTCAGTGAACAGGGCCTGCAGCAGTTGGCGGGGCTGGATATCCGCCCGGGCATGCCGGTGGAGGCGTTCGTGCGCACCGGTGAGCGCTCACTGCTCAACTACCTGTTCAAGCCGTTGGCCGACCGGGTGCATGTCGCCCTGGCGGAGGAGTGATGCGGATGCCGCTGTTTGCCCGCTTTGCCCTGCCCATCCTGATCGCTGCCAGCCTGCCGGCGCAGGCGCTCGACCTGGGCGATGCCTATGCCCTGGCCCTGCGCAATGACCCGGCCTGGCAGGGGGCGATCGCCGAGCGCGCCGCGGGCGTTGAGAACCTGGCGATCGGCCGTGCCGGCCTGTTGCCCAAGCTTTCGTACCGCTACAACCGCGCGCGCAACGACTCCGAGGTGACCCAGCGCAGCCAGTTCGGCAATGTCACCAACCAGCGCGACTACCGCAGCTACAGCTCGACGTTGACCTTGGAGCAACCGCTGTTCGACTACGCCGCCTGGAGTGCCTATCGCCAGGGCGTGGCCCAGGCGGCGCTGGCCGACGAGCGCCTGCGCGGGCGCGGCCAGGAGCTGGTGGTGCGCCTGTTCCAGGCCTACAGCGAGGCGTTGTTCGCCAACGAGCAGATCGGCCTTGCCCAGGCCCAGCGACGCACCTATGCCGAGCAACTGACACTCAATGAACGATTGCTCAAAGGCGGCGAAGGCACCCGTACCGACCTGCTGGAAACCCGCGCCCGCTTCGAGCTGGCCCAGGCCCAGGAGATCGAGGCCGGCGACAGCCTCGATGCCGCGCTGCAAGCGCTGCAGGCGATCATCGGCGAGCCTGTGACGGTCGAGGACCTGGCACCGCTGGCGACGCGTTTCACGGTCCAGCCGCTGACACCGGCACGCTTTGAACCCTGGCGCGACCTGGCCGTGGCCCGCAACGCAGAGCTGGCCAGCCAGCGCCATGGCCTGGAGGTGGCCGAGCACAATGTCGAGCGTCAGCGCGCCGGGCACCTGCCGTCACTGAGTGCGTATGCCAGCAGCGGAGTTTCCAGTTCCAGTTCCGAAAGCAGCTACAACCAGCGCTACGACACCGACAGCATCGGCCTGCAACTGAGCATGCCGCTGTTTGCCGGGGGCGGGGTGTCGGCCTCGGTGCGCCAGGCGCAGGCCCAGCGCGATGCCGCGGGCTTCGAGCTGGATGCGCAGTTGCGCGACACGGTCAACCAGTTGCGCCGGCAGTTCAACCTGTGCGCCAGCAGCACGGCGAAGATCCGTGCCTACGACCTGGCGGTGAGCGCTGCGGGCGCGCTGGTGGAGGCCACGCGCAAGAGCGTGGCGGGCGGCGAGCGGGTCAACCTGGATGTGCTGGATGCCGAGCAGCAGTTGTACAGTGCCCGCCGCGACCTGGCGCAGGCGCGCTACGACTACCTGCGGGCGTGGTTGAAGCTGCGCTACCTGGCGGGGGTGCTGGATGCCGGGGACCTGAATGCGCTGAACGGTTACTTTGCCGCCCACGGCTAATTGGCAGGGGCCTGTAGGAGTGGGTTTACCGGAGTGCCGGACCACCGCGAACACCGCGAACACCGCGAACACCGGCGAAGCCGGTGCCCTGCACCGCGTAGCCTGCTTCGCGGGTAAACCCGCTCCCACAGGGATCGCGCTAACCTCGAGGCAAGCATCTTACCTGTGGGAGCTGGCTTGCCAGCGATGAGGCCAGCACTGACAACTTAAGACAGTTGCTCCTACAGAATAGGCGCGTGTTTGCGATATCAGTTCTCTGCCTGACAGCGATCTGCGCCGGCAAACAAAAAGGGGAGCCGACGATGCGCGTCGGCTCCCCTGCGTGATCGCTTCGCTTAGCGATCAGTGCTCGGCAACGGCATTGCGCCTGGGCGCTTCGTTGCCGTGTTCGTCCAGTTCCATGACCGGTACTTCATTGCCTTCGGCGTCGAACAGCTTGCCATCCTTGAAGTAGTCGCCATCGCGCAGGCACGAGATGTCCGAGTACTGGATGGTGCGCTCGTAGGCCGCGGCGAACACCGACTGGTTTTCCGAGTTGCCGGTGGTGAAGTGGTTGAACATCAGGTTGAGCAGGATGGCCATGATTGCCGCCGAGCTGATGCCGGAGTGGAAGATGGTTTCGAACCAGCTCGGGAAGTTGTGGTAGAAGTTCGGCGCGGCGATCGGGATCATGCCGAAGCCCAGCGAGGCGGCGACGATGATCAGGTTGACGTTGTTCTTGTAGTTGACCTTCGACAGGGTGCGGATGCCACTGGCGGCCACGGTACCGAACAGCACGATGCCTGCGCCGCCGAGCACCGGGGTCGGGACTGCGGCGATGATGCGGCCCATGATCGGCAGCAGGCCGAGCACCACCAGGATCACGCCGCCGGTGGCGACCACGTAGCGGCTCTTGACCCCGGTCACGGCCACCAGGCCGACGTTCTGGGCGAAGGCGCTCTGGGTGAACGAACCGAAGATCGGCGCCAGGATGCTCGATGCCATGTCGGCACGCAGGCCGTTGCCCAGGCGTTTGGAGTCGACCTTGGTGTCGATGATTTCACCGACCGCGAGGATGTCGGCCGAGGTTTCGACCAGGGTCACCATGATCACGATGCACATCGACAGGATCGCGGCGATGTGGAAGGTCGGCATGCCGAAATGGAACGGCGTGGGGAAGGCGAAGATCGGGCCTTCGGTGACCTTGCTGAAGTCGGTCATGCCCAGCGCCCAGGCGATCAGGGTGCCGGCCACCATGGCCAGCAGGATCGACAGCCGCGAGATGGTCGCGCTGCCCAGCTTGCTCAGCAGCAGGACGATGGCGAAGGTCAGTGCCGCCAGGCCGATGTTGGCAACGCTGCCGAACTCCGGCGAAGCGCTGTTGCCGCCCATTACCCAGCGCGCCGCGACGGGCATCAGGGTGAGGCCGATGGTGGTGATGACGATACCGGTCACCAGTGGCGGGAAGAACTTGGTGATGCGCGAGAACACCGGGGTGATCAAGAAGCCGATCAGCGAGGCGGCCATGACCGCACCCAGCACCGCTGGCAAGCCGCCACCGTCCTGACTGCCGAGGATCGCCCCCATGGTCGCCACACCGGCAAACGAGACGCCCTGCACCAAGGGCAACTGGCAACCGAAGAACGGCAGGCCGAGGGTCTGCAGCAACGTCGCCAGCCCCCCCGCGAACAACGAAGCCGCAATCAGCAGGCCGATTTCGGCGGGGGCCAGACCGGCCGCCTGGCCGAGGATCAGCGGTACCGCGACGATCCCGCCATACATGGTCAGAACGTGTTGCAGACCGTAGGCCAGGTTGGCGCCAAGCCCGAGGTTTTCATCCTCGGGGCGTTGGGTGGGAGACGTGCTAGGGGACGTAGTCATGGAGCAGGCTCTCAGCATTTATTGTTGTGGCACTACTGTAGCTAGCAAGTGGATTCGATTGCTATCAGAATTGTATACAATATTTTGATCCTGACGCGCACAGCAGTGCCTCCAGAGTGCGCTTTTTATGGATGCAGAATGCGTTCCAACTCGGTAAATGCTGGAGTAGATGGGTGTGTACAAGGTCGAATGCGGCCCAGCACAAAGCTGTCTGGGTAGACAGGAAACACTCTCTGTTCGGTTTGTTAGCAGGCTAAGAGATTTTATTATTCGATCAATTCACGCAGCTCGCGCATCATTTCGGTGCTGTCGGCCACGTTCAATTCCACCAAACGGTGCAAATGGGTCATCGAATCGACGTCTATATAGAGGCAGATGAAGCCCAGGCGCTTCGACTCCTCGTGGCGTAACTCGACCTGCATTTGCACGTGGTTGTGCGCGTCGAGGTGGATGATCGCGTCGAAATCCTGCGAGGGGTCGGCATCCCAAGGGGTGGGGCGCTCAATCAGCAGGCCCTTGAGTGAAAGGTCGAGCAGCTTGACCGGCCAGCGCCGCTCGCCCTGGCGAAGTTCGGTGGGGGCGTCGAAGTCGATGCGTTGGAAACGGCGGCGTTCGTCGTGACTGCTCATGGGGAAAGGTCCTCGAGGGTTCAACCTGACTATAGTGGTTAATGTCGCTGTAGCAGGTACCGCAATCTGGCCGCAGAGGCTCTAGACCAAAGCAAGTGTGGCAATGCGCGATGACACGCCCTAGACTCGATGGGCGGTCTTTCCAATCCACCAGCTGGAAGTAAACCATGAACAACAATAATAGCCTGCTACGCCACATTCCGTGGCTGGCGCTGGCAGTCATAGGGGCCTGCGCGCTGGGTGTGGTAGCCCTGCGGCGCGGCGAGGCAATCAACGCCTTGTGGATCGTGGTCGCGGCAGTGGCCATCTACCTGGTTGCCTACCGTTACTACAGCCTGTTCATCGCCACCAAGGTGATGCAACTGGACCCCCGCCGGGCCACGCCCGCGGTACTCAACAACGATGGCCTGGACTACGTCCCGACCAACAAACACATCCTCTTCGGCCACCATTTCGCGGCAATCGCTGGTGCCGGCCCGCTCGTGGGCCCGGTGCTCGCCGCACAGATGGGCTACCTGCCCGGCACGCTGTGGCTGATCGCCGGCGTGGTGCTGGCTGGCGCGGTACAGGACTTCATGGTCCTGTTCCTCTCCACCCGTCGCAACGGCCGCTCGCTGGGCGACATGGTGCGTGAGGAAATGGGCCGCATCCCGGGCACCATCGCCCTGTTCGGCTGCTTCCTGATCATGATCATCATCCTCGCGGTGCTGGCGCTGATCGTGGTCAAGGCCCTGGCCGAGAGCCCGTGGGGCATGTTCACGGTGATGGCGACCATCCCGATCGCGATGTTCATGGGCATCTACATGCGCTATATCCGCCCGGGCCGCATCGGCGAGATCTCGGTCATCGGCGTGGTGCTGTTGCTGCTGTCGATCTGGCTGGGGGGCCAGATCGCCGCGGATCCGGTCTGGGGCCCGGCCTTCACCTTCACCGGCGTGCAGATCACCTGGATGCTGGTCGGTTACGGTTTCGTCGCTGCCGTGCTGCCGGTTTGGCTGGTGTTGGCGCCGCGTGACTACCTTTCCACCTTCCTTAAAATCGGCACCATCGTCGGCCTGGCCATCGGTATCCTGATCATCGCCCCCGAGCTGAAAATGCCGGCGCTGACCCAGTTCACCGACGGCACGGGCCCGGTGTGGAAGGGCACCCTGTTCCCGTTCCTGTTCATCACCATCGCCTGCGGCGCGGTGTCCGGCTTCCACGCGCTGATCTCCTCGGGGACCACGCCCAAGCTGCTGGACAACGAAACCAACGCCCGCTACATCGGCTACGGCGGCATGCTGATGGAGTCGTTCGTCGCCATCATGGCCATGGTTGCCGCTTCGGTGATCGAGCCAGGCGTGTACTTCGCCATGAACAGCCCGGCCGCAGTGGTCGGTGCCGACGTCGTTTCGGTGGCGCAAACGGTCAGCAGCTGGGGCTTCATGATCACCCCCGAGCAGCTTGAAGCCACCGCCCGCGACATCGGCGAGCACACCATCCTGGCCCGTGCCGGTGGTGCGCCAACGCTGGCGGTCGGTATCGCGCAGATCCTGCACCAGGTGCTGCCGGGTGAGAACACCATGGCGTTCTGGTACCACTTCGCGATCCTGTTCGAAGCGCTGTTCATCCTGACTGCCGTGGACGCCGGTACCCGTGCCGGGCGCTTCATGCTGCAGGACCTGCTGGGCAGCTTCGTGCCGGCGCTCAAGCGCACCGAGTCCTGGGGCGCCAACCTGCTGGCCACCGCCGGTTGCGTGGCGATGTGGGGCTACCTGCTGTACCAGGGCGTGATCGATCCGCTGGGTGGCATCAACACCCTGTGGCCGCTGTTCGGTATCTCCAACCAGATGCTGGCCGGTATCGCCCTGATGCTCGGCACCGTGGTGCTGATCAAGATGAAGCGCCAGCGCTACATCTGGGTCACCCTGCTGCCTGCAGTCTGGCTGCTGATCTGCACCACCACGGCGGGCTTCATCAAGCTGTTCGACCCGAACCCGGCCGTCGGCTTCCTGGCCCTGGCCAAGAAGTACAGCACCGCCCTGGACGCAGGCCAGGTGCTGGCCCCGGCCAAGGACATCGGCCAGATGCAGCACGTGATCTTCAACGCCTACACCAACGCCGGCCTGACGGTCCTGTTCCTGCTGGTGGTGTTCAGCATCCTGTTCTTCGCCCTCAAGGTCGGCTATGCCGCCTGGGGCCGCAAGGAGCGCAGCGACAAGGAAACCCCGTTCCAGGCTTTGCCTGACGCTTGAGAGGAATGCCGCGATGTTCAACGACTTGAGTCGACTGGGTAAGTACCTGGGGCAGGCAGCCCGCCTGATGGTCGGCATGCCCGACTACGACAACTACGTCGAGCACATGCAGACCAAGCACCCGGACAAACCGGTGATGAGCTACGAAGCGTTCTTCCGCGAACGCCAGGAAGCGCGCTACGGTGGCAAGTCCGGGCCCAAGTGCTGTTGAACCCGCGACACGTGTGAATCAGTGGGAGCCCGGGCAACCGGGCTCCCACTTTCGTTTTCAGCTCCAGGAGACAACCGCGTGCATACGCCGATTCCCGTTACCGTGCTGACCGGCTTCCTTGGCGCCGGCAAGACCACCCTGCTCAAACACATGCTCAAGGCCGAGCACGGCCTGAAGATCGCCGTGATCGAAAACGAGTTCAGCGAGGCCGGTATCGACAGCCAGCTGCTGGGCGACGAACCGGTGCAGGTCATGACCCTGGCCAACGGCTGCGTGTGCTGCAGCATCCATGGCGACCTGACCCGTGCCCTGTACCTGCTGCTGGAGCGCCTGGATGCCGGCGAAATCGCCTTCGACCGTCTGGTGATCGAGTGCACCGGCCTTGCCGACCCGGCGCCAGTGGCGCAGACCTTCTTCATCGATGAGGAGCTGCGTGAGCGCTATGTCCTCGACGGCATCATCACCTTGGTCGATGCCGTGCATGCCGAACTGCACCTGACCCAGGCCATCGCCCAGGCCCAGGTCGGTTTTGCCGACCGCCTGCTGCTGAGCAAGACCGACCTGGCCGAGCCCGAAGCCGTCGAGACGCTGCGCGAACGCCTGGGGCGCATCAACGGCCGGGCGGCGATCCGCGTGGTGGAGCACGGCCGCATCGACCTGGCCGAGTTGCTCGATGTGCGCGGCTTCAACCTCAACCCGGACCTGGGCATCAGCCTCAAGCCAGCCCTGCGGCCGGTGCTCAAGCCGGCCACACCGGACCGTATCTCGACGCTGGTGCTGCGCACCGAAACGCCGTTGGATATCGATCGTCTCAGCGACTTCATGAACGAGCTGCTGGAGGAACACGGCAAGCAGTTGCTGCGTTACAAGGGCGTGCTGAACATTGCCGGCGAAGACCGCCGACTGGTGTTCCAGGGGGTGCTCAAGCTGTATGGGTTTGATTGGGATGCCGAGTGGAAGGAAGGCGAGGCGCGGGAAAGCGTGATGGTGTTCATTGGTGATGAGCTGCCGGAGGAGAAGATCCGGGCAGGTTTCGAGGCTTTGAGTGATGGGTCGGTCAGAAGTGTCTGACTTGTGAATGCCGCCTTATGGCGGCATTTTTTCCACCTCAAGGTCTTCATGAGAGTGGGTCAAATGAATCTGCACATCGGGTCGAATTTCGATGACTTCCTTTTGGAAGAGGGTTTAGCTGAGGCGGTGATGGAGCCAGCGTTGAAACGGGTGCTCATCTGGCAACTGATGCAAGCCATCAAGCGCGGTCATGCATTAAGACACTACGGGGCAAATGCCGAAGCAGAAACGCCTCGGCCCGCTAGAACCATTAGCGGGATTAGTGTGGGGACTACTAGTTGTGTGACTTAACAGTTGTTTTGCCTATGAGATCGAGTGCCGCAAGACTCTCGCCAAGCACCCACAAAAAAGCCCGGCACATGGCCGGGCTTTTTCACATCAGGCGTCTGCCAATCAGTTGCCGTACACCGGCAGCTTCTTGCAGATGGCCTTGACCTTCTCACGCACGGCGTCGATCACCGCTTCGTTGTTCAGGTCTGCCAGGATGTCGCAGATCCAGCCGGCCAGCTCTTTGCACTCGGCCTCTTTGAAACCACGGGTGGTCACGGCCGGGGTGCCGAAGCGCAGGCCCGAGGTGACGAACGGGGAACGTGGGTCGTTCGGCACCGAGTTCTTGTTGACGGTGATGAAGGCCTTGCCCAGAGCGGCGTCGGCGTCCTTACCGGAGATTTCCTGCTTGATCAGCGACAGCAGGAACAGGTGGTTCTGGGTGCCGCCGGAAACCACGTCGAAACCGCGCTCGATGAATACCGAAGCCATGGCCTGGGCGTTCTTCACCACTTGCTGCTGGTAAGCCTTGAACTCAGGCTGCAGGGCTTCCTTGAAGCAGATGGCCTTGGCGGCGATGACGTGCTCCAGCGGGCCGCCCTGGGCGCCCGGGAAGACGGCGGAGTTCAGCTTCTTCTCGATGTCGGCGTTGGCACGGGCCAGGATCAGGCCGCCACGTGGACCGCGCAGGGTCTTGTGGGTGGTGGTGGTGACCACGTCGGCGAACGGCACCGGGTTCGGGTACACGCCAGCGGCAACCAGGCCGGCGACGTGGGCCATGTCGACGAACAGGTAGGCACCGACCTTGTCGGCGATTTCGCGGAAGCGGGCGAAGTCCAGTACCTGCGAGTAAGCCGAGAAGCCGGCAACGATCATCTTCGGCTTGTGCTCGACCGCCAGGCGCTCGACTTCGTCGTAGTCGATCAGGCCGTTGCCGTCGATGCCGTACTGGATGGCGTTGTACAGCTTGCCCGACGAGCTTACCGAAGCACCGTGGGTCAGGTGGCCACCGTGGGCCAGGCTCATGCCCAGGATGGTGTCACCGGCCGACAGCAGCGCCAGGTAGACGGCGGCGTTGGCCTGGGAGCCGGCGTGCGGCTGGACGTTGGCGTAGTCGGCGCCGAACAGCTCTTTGGCGCGGTCGATGGCCAGTTGCTCGACAACGTCGACGTACTCGCAACCACCGTAGTAGCGCTTGCCTGGGTAGCCTTCGGCGTACTTGTTGGTCAGTACCGAACCCTGGGCTTCCATGACGGCGGGGCTAGTGTAGTTTTCCGAAGCGATCAGCTCGATATGCTCTTCCTGGCGCAGGGCTTCTTGCTGCATGGCTTCGAAGAGCTCGGCGTCGTACTTGGCAATGGTCAAATCACGGCTGAACATGGCGGTCCTCAAGGATCGGGCTGGATTGGGGGGGCATTCTAACCGATTGATTCGCGCCTGGCATATGAAGTGGCATCAAGTCGCGGACCAATGGGGCTCATGTTGCAGGCCGCGCCGTGTCTGGGCTGGGTGGATATGAGAGTTGACCCTTGGGTCCGTTTTTAGATGCGCATTTCAGTCGCGACGATATACCTGTGGGAGCGGGTTTACCCGCGAACACCGGCTATGCCGGTGCCATGCGCCGTGTGGCCTGCTTCGCGGGTAAACCCGCTCCCACATGGATCGCACCAGCCTGCAGCAACTCACTGGAACATGAACAACGTCTCGTTGCTGAACTGCGCTTCGAACTGGTTGGCCGGCATCGGCCGGCCGAACAGGTAGCCCTGTACTTCGTCGCACCCATGCTCGCGCAGGAACTCCAGCTGCTCGTGGGTTTCCACGCCCTCGGCGATCACCGCCAGGTTGAGGCTGTGGGCCATGGCGATGATCGCCCGGGCGATCTGCGCGTCCTGCTCGCCCTCGGGCAGGCCGTCGACGAAGGTGCGGTCGATCTTCAGCACGTCGATGGGGAACTGCTTGAGGTAGTTGAGCGACGAGTAGCCGGTGCCGAAGTCATCGACCGCAATGCTCAGGCCAAGGTTCTTCAGGCTGTCGAGGATCTGCATGGCCTCGTGGACTTCACGCATCAGGATACTTTCGGTCAGTTCCAGCTCCAGGCATGCCGGCGGTAGGCCGGTTTCTTCCAGGATGGTGGCGATGCGCGTGCCAAGCTGGCCATCGGAGAACTGCCGGGCAGAGATGTTCACCGACACCTTTGGTACCCGCACCTTGGCCAGGTGCCAGGCCTTGAGTTGGCGGCTGGCTTCGCGCAGCACCCAGTCGCCGACGTCCACCACCAGCCCCAGCTCCTCGATCACCGGGATGAAGTCGCCCGGCGGTACCAGGCCGCGGGTCGGGTGGCGCCAGCGCAGCAGCGCCTCGGCACCGGTCAGGCGTTTGCCGTCGCCGCTGAACTGCGGCTGGTAGTAGAGGATGAACTCGTTCTGCTCCAGGGCGTGGCGCAGGTCGCTCTCCAGCTCCAGGCGCTCCAGGGCGCTGGCGTTCATGTCCGCCTGGTAGAACTGGAAGTTGTTCTTGCCACGCTCTTTGGCGTGGTACATGGCGGTGTCGGCGTTCTTCATCAGCTGGCTCAGCTCGCTGCCGTCCTGAGGGCTGAGGGCGATACCGATGCTGGCGGTGACGAAGAACTCGCGGTTCTCCAGCACGAACGGGGTGACCAGGCTGCCGAGGATGTTCTCGGCGACGTGGATGGCGCGGTTGAGTGCCAGTTCGCGGGTAGCCTTGGGTTGCAGCAGCAGGGTGAATTCATCGCCGCCCATGCGCGCCACGGTGTCGTCGTCGTCGACACAGGCCAGCAGGCGCTCGGCCATGTCCTTGAGCATGCGATCGCCCGCGGCGTGGCCGAGGGAGTCGTTGATCGGCTTGAAACGGTCGAGGTCGAGGAACATCAGCACCACCCAGGCCTTTTGTCGTTCGGCCTGCTGCAGGGCGGTGTACAGGCGGTCCTGGAACAACGTGCGGTTGGGCAGGTGGGTGAGGGCGTCGTAGTAGGCCAGGCGGTGGATGCGCTGTTCGCTGGCCTTGCGCTCGCTGATGTCGGTGAAGAAGCACACGTAGCTGGCCAGGTCGCCTTCGTCGTCGAGTACCGCGGTGATGCCGACCCAGGCCGGGTAGTGCTCGCCGTTGCGGCGCTTGAGGAACACTTCGCCTTCCCAGCTGCCGCGCTGGTTGAGCTGCTTGAGCACGTAGCCCAGGTGGGCGTCCTGCTGGTGTTCGACGGTGAGCATGCCCGGCAGTTGGTCGAGCACTTCGGCGACCGCATAGCCGCTGACTCGGCTGAACGCCTCGTTGGCCTGGACGATGTAACCGGCCGGGTCGGTGATCAGAATCGCCGAGGTGGAGTGCTCGAATACCGTGGCCGCCATGCGCAGGTCCTTCTCGGCCCGGCGCTGCTGGCTGATGTCGCGGCCCACGCCGAGTACGCCCTCGAAGCGCTCATGCTCGTCCCACACCAGCACCAGGCGCAGCTCGATGGGGATCTTGCGGCCGTCGGCGCGCAGGCAGTCGAACAGGAACAGCTGCGTGGGCAGGGTGGTGCGCAGCTGGGCCAACTGCTGCTGGTCGCCGAGGGCCTTGCTGACCCGTTCCATCAGGCCATAGACGCCAGTGAGCTGTGCCGGGTTGGCGACAATCGATTGCCAGCCGTTGGCGAAGATCCAGTCGGCCTGGTAACCGAGTACCGCCTGCACCGAAGGGCTGACGTAATTGAGCTGCAACAGGTTGTCGGTGGAGAAGATCACGTCGCTGATACTTTCGGCGAGCATGCGGTAGCGCTGCTCGCTGTCGCGCAGCGACGCGCTGGCCTCGATCTGCACGGTGACGTCCTTGCCCACACCGATGATGCGGGTGATCTGGCCGTCGCTGTCGCGGGACAGCACTTGCTCGCGAATTTCATAGCAGCGCCAGCCGCCGTCGCGGTGGCGGAAGCGCAGCTGGCAGTACAGGGATTGTTCACGGTTGCTGTCCAGCTGTTGCCGGCGCAGCGTCTGATAGTGCTCGGCGTCCTCGGGGTGCAGCAGCAACTCCCAGAAGCGCTCGCCCATCTGCGCCAGCTCCGCGCGGTCGTAGCCCAGGGTCTGGCCGAGGTGGCGGTTGCTGAAGATCATCCGCTGGCTGTGCACGTCCTGCACATAGAGCTGGTCGGGCACGGTGCGGACCACGTCCGACCAGAAACTCTCGCGTTCGAGCAACGACAGTTCCACCTGCTTGCGGCTGGTGATGTCGCTGATGCTCAGGATCACCGCCTGGTAGTCACGGCGTTGCTGCGGCAGGCGCACCATCAGCCACAGGTGCAGTTCGCCGCCCAGCGGGGCCGGCAGGCGCACTTCCAGTTCAAGCTGGCTGCGTTCTTCGATCAGCGCGTCGATCAGCTGCATGCCGACGCTGTCGCGGCCGTCGCCGCTGCCATCGATCAGGCGTTGCCAGGCGCCTTCATTGCTATCGACGTTGAGCAGTTGGCGGGCGACCTGGTTGATTTCCGTGATCTTCAGTTCGGCCAGCAGCGAGCGGCGCAGGTTCGGCTCCAGGGCCAGGCTCTGCTTGAGCGCGGCGCGGTTGCGCAAGTGGTAGCGGTCGAGCTGGCCGGGCAGGCTGGAAAGGTCGAGCACGCACAGGGCCACGCCGGTGCCCTCGAAGATCTCCTGGTAACGCCGCCGGTCCTCCTGCAAGGCGCGCTGGCGGCGGCGCATGTTGATCAGCGCCAGGACCGGCAGCAGGGCGCAGAACAGCACCAGCACGCATTTGCCGATCAGCGCCGGGAGCAACTTGCCACGGGCAAGGCCGGCGTCGAACAGGCCGCGCAGCTGCCAGCTGCTGTTGTCGATGTAGGCCAGCATCACGCTCTGCAGCGGCTCGCCGCTGGTGGTCGTCGGGCCGTGGCGCTCTATCACCTCGCCGTTGCGGCTGTTTTCCAGCAACCACAATGGGTGGCCGGGGCCATCCAGGTGTTGGGCCAGCTCCTTGTAGTAGTCGGGGCTCAGGCGCAGCAGCCAGTAGCCGCGGTCCTGCTCGGCGGGCTGGCGCAGCAGCAGGTAGACCCGTGTGTTGTCTGGGCTGCTGGTATAGAAGAAGGCGCGCCCCTGGTTGAGTTGCAGGAGCTCGTCAATCAGTGGGCGATCGTCGCTGTCGGTCAGGGTGTCGACCAGGGTCTGGCCATTGCTGTCCAGCCAGGCCAGATGCTGCAGGGCAGGCAGGCGCGCCTGCAAGGTGTCGAGCAGGGTCGGCAGGGCGGCGGGCGCCGGGGTTTTGACGTAGGGCTGGACCAGGTTCAGCGCTTGCTGTGCCTTGAGCGCCATGTTCAGGCTCAGGTGGTCGGCCAGTTCCGCGCTGGTCGTCAGGCTTTGCTGGCGAAGGTCGGCCTGGGTATGGCGGAACTGGGTGAACAGTTGCCACAGCAGCAGGCCCAGCAACACCAGCGCCAGCAGGGCCAGCGCCCCTTTCAGCGAGCCGCGCAGGTGGGTGCCGGTCTTGGCAGCAGCGGGGCGCAGGGGTGACGGATGCGTGAGATTGGTCAAGCGTTGGTCCTGCGATTGGGCTGACGGCAGGGAGGGCGCATGCACGGCGCATGCCGTGGCCAGGCAAGCCGTCGGGCGCACTATAAGCCGCTAATGTGAAGCCGCCTAGCATGCCTTCAAACATGGCAAAGTGCCAGTGGGTGTGACCGCAGCCGGTCATGCCGGTTCGGCAAGCCCCTGCATCCTGTGCGAGAATGCCGGCCGCTACATAGTCAACGCATCGGAGAAGTAAGGTTTTGGTTACCCACTATTCCACCAATGGTCTTGATTCTGCCTGCGGACGCAGCAGTCAGACCCTGGTCAGCACTGCCGCGGCCGAGGACGTATCCTGCAAGACCTGCCAGCGCTCGCTGGCCAAGCCGGACGCGGCTGCTGCCAGCCTGAACAAGACGCCGTCGCTGGCCGAGCTGCGCAAGTCGGCCAAGGCGGCCAAGGCCGCCGCTGAGCCTGTTGCCGAAGTTGCCGTGCAGCCGCTCGCCAAGCCTGCCGCCGCACCCGCCAAGGCAGTGAGCAAGCCGGCCACCCAGCAAGCCGACAAGCCTGCCCGCAGCGGCGGCTTCAGTGTCAAGTCGGCCTGGGCCGCACGCCTGGCCGAGCAGTCGGACCGTTGCCGTCTGCCGCGTGGCAAGGCCAGGCAGTCGCACGTCTGAGTCCTGCCAGACGCCACTGGCCTCATCGCGGGCAAGCCCGCTCCCACAGGTATGTCCAAGCCCCTCGGGGCGCTGCGAACCCTGTGGCGGCGGGCTTGCCCGCGATGAGGTTCTGACAGGCCATCGCTGTCACTCCAGCCCCAAGGGCTTGGCCAACGCGCGACCACTCTGTGCAATGCCGCAGCTTGGCGTAGAATGGCCCACTTTGTTCAATGACACCCCGTAAACACATCCCCCGGGCAACCGCCTCGGGCGTACGTCGATGTCTTTACCTATCTGATAGAGGGCTTGGTTTTGGCTCAATACGTCTACACCATGCATCGGCTGAGCAAGGTCGTGCCGCCGAAGCGGGAAATTCTCAAGAATATTTCCCTGTCGTTCTTCCCGGGCGCCAAGATCGGCGTACTCGGCCTGAACGGCGCGGGTAAATCGACGCTGCTGCGCATCATGGCGGGCGTCGACAAGGAATTCGACGGCGAAGCCCGTCCGATGCCCGACATCAACGTCGGCTACCTGCCCCAGGAGCCGCAGCTGGACCCAACCAAGACCGTGCGTGAAGTGGTCGAGGAAGCGGTCAGCGTGATCAAGGACGCCCAGGCCCGCCTGGACGAGGTCTACGCCGCCTACGCCGACCCGGATGCCGATTTCGACAAGCTGGCCGCCGAACAGGCCAAGCTCGAAGCCATCCTGCAGGCTGCCGACGGTCACAACCTGGAGCGCCAGCTGGACGTCGCCGCCGACGCTCTGCGCCTGCCGGCCTGGGAAGCGAAGATCGAACACCTTTCCGGTGGTGAAAAGCGCCGTGTGGCCCTGTGCCGCCTGCTGCTGTCGGCCCCCGACATGCTGCTGCTCGACGAACCGACCAACCACCTGGACGCCGACTCGGTGGCCTGGCTGGAGCGCTTCCTGCACGACTTCCCCGGCACCGTGGTGGCGATCACCCACGACCGTTACTTCCTCGACAACGTCGCCGGCTGGATCCTCGAACTGGACCGCGGCGCCGGTATCCCGTACGAAGGCAACTACTCGGGCTGGCTGGAGGCCAAGTCGGACCGTCTGGCGCAGGAGTCCAAGCAGCAGAGCGCCCACGAAAAAGCCATGAAAGAGGAACTGGAGTGGGTGCGCAAAGGCGCCAAGGCCCGCCAGTCCAAATCCAAGGCTCGTCTGCAGCGCTTCGAAGAGATGCAGTCGCAGGAGTTCCAGAAGCGTTCCGAAACCAACGAGATCTACATTCCGGCCGGCCCGCGCCTGGGCGACAAGGTCATCGAGTTCAAGAACGTCACCAAGGGCTACGGCGACCGCGTGCTGATCGACAACCTGTCGTTCGCCATGCCTAAAGGCGCCATCGTCGGCGTGATCGGTGGTAACGGTGCCGGTAAATCGACCCTGTTCCGCATGCTGATGGGCAAAGAGCAACCGGACTCGGGCAGCATCGAGATCGGCGAAACCGTGCAACTGGCCTGTGTCGACCAGAGCCGTGA
Organism: Pseudomonas sp. EMN2; assembly: GCF_009650555.1. Classification (NCBI taxonomy): domain Bacteria; kingdom Pseudomonadati; phylum Pseudomonadota; class Gammaproteobacteria; order Pseudomonadales; family Pseudomonadaceae; genus Pseudomonas; species Pseudomonas sp. EMN2. The sequence goes on along the minus strand of NZ_VZZR01000092.1, from coordinate 3,280 downwards.
GGACCTGGACGGTGGCAAGACCGTGTTCCAGCAGGTCTCCGATGGCTCCGACATGATCAAGATCGGCAACTACGAGATCCCGTCGCGCACCTACGTCGGCCGCTTCAACTTCAAGGGCGGCGACCAGCAGAAGTTCGTCAAGGACCTGTCCGGTGGTGAGCGTGGCCGTCTGCATCTGGCCCTGACCCTGAAGGAGGGCGGCAACGTCCTGCTGCTCGACGAACCGTCCAACGACCTCGACGTCGAAACCTTGCGTTCGCTGGAGGAAGCCCTGCTGGACTTCCCGGGCGCCGCCATCGTGATTTCCCACGACCGTTGGTTCCTGGACCGTGTGGCCACCCACATCCTGGCGTATGAAGACGACTCGAGCGTGGTGTTCTTCGAAGGCAACTACACCGAGTACGAAGCCGATCGCAAGAAGCGCCTGGGCGATGCCGCTGCCCAGCCGCACCGTGTGCGTCACAAGAAGCTGGCCCAGTAAGCCGGTTTTCGTTGCACAAGAATGGGGCCCTATGTGGCCCCATTTTTGTGCCTGTCATAAAATGTTTTGGCGGGTCTCGTGGGAGCGGGCTTGCCCCGCGATAGCAGGCATCTGGCTGATCGCGGGGCAAGCCCGCCCCCACAAAATCGCTCAAAAACTTGTATACAGTTATAGAAAACGCACCAAATAATTTCATAAAAACGACATTTCGCCCTGTTCCAGTGCGATTGGTTCTTGGTACATTCCCGAAAAAACCAATAAACAATCCCTCTTGGTGAGATGTCTACCATGACTGAATCTGTCGACGCCTTCCTGGCCCGTCTGCAACAGCGCGACCCCGCTCAACCCGAGTTCCACCAGGCGGTGGAAGAGGTGCTGCGCAGCCTGTGGCCCTTCCTCGAAGCCAACCCTCACTACCTCAAGGCCGGCATCCTCGAACGCATGGTCGAGCCCGAGCGCGCCGTGCTGTTCCGCGTGTCGTGGGTGGATGACCAGGGCAAGGTACAGGTCAACCGCGGCTACCGCATCCAGATGAGCAGCGCCATCGGCCCGTACAAAGGCGGCCTGCGTTTCCACCCGTCGGTGAACCTGGGCGTGCTCAAGTTCCTGGCCTTCGAGCAGGTGTTCAAGAACTCGCTGACCTCGCTGCCGATGGGCGGTGGCAAGGGTGGCTCGGACTTCGATCCGAAGGGCAAGAGCGACGCTGAAGTGATGCGCTTCTGCCAGGCGTTCATGAGCGAGCTGTACCGCCACATCGGCGCCGACCTCGACGTGCCGGCCGGTGACATCGGCGTGGGTGCCCGCGAGATCGGCTTCATGTTTGGTCAGTACAAGCGCCTGGCCAACCAGTTCACCTCGGTGCTGACCGGCAAGGGCATGACCTATGGCGGCAGCCTGATCCGCCCCGAGGCCACCGGCTTCGGCTGCGTGTACTTCGCCGAAGAGATGCTCAAGCGCCAGGACAAGCGTATCGATGGCCGTCGCGTGGCGATCTCGGGTTCGGGCAACGTTGCCCAGTATGCCGCACGCAAGGTGATGGACCTGGGTGGCAAGGTGATCTCGCTGTCCGACTCCGAAGGCACGCTGTTCTGCGAAGCCGGTTTGAGCGATGCCCAATGGGATGCGCTGATGGAGCTGAAGAACGTCAAGCGTGGCCGCCTCAGCGAGCTGGCCACGCAATACGGCCTGGAGTTCCGCAAGGGCCAGACGCCATGGGCCTTGCCGTGCGACATCGCCTTGCCATGCGCCACCCAGAACGAACTGAACGCCGAAGACGCCCGTACCCTGCTGCGCAATGGCTGCATCTGCGTGGCCGAAGGCGCCAACATGCCGACCACCCTCGACGCTGTGGATATCTTCATCGAGGCCGGCATTCTCTATGCGCCGGGCAAGGCGTCCAATGCCGGTGGCGTTGCCGTGTCGGGCCTGGAGATGTCGCAGAACGCCATGCGTCTGCTGTGGACTGCGGGCGAGGTGGACAGCAAGCTGCACAACATCATGCAGTCGATCCACCATGCGTGCGTGCACTATGGCCAGGAAGACGATGGCAGCATCAACTACGTCAAGGGCGCCAACATTGCCGGCTTCGTGAAAGTCGCCGATGCCATGCTGGCGCAGGGCGTGGTCTGATCTGAGGCACGTGGGAGCGGGCTTGCCCCGCGATGCTGTTGGATCAGGCTACGAAGTTTGCCTGGCTGGCGCTATCGCGGGGCAAGTCGGGTCGCCGCACCGCCGCTCCCACAAGGCTCGTCGTCAATTTCTAATACCTCGATCACCTGATTCCCCGCCGGCCGCTGCCACAGAACTTCATCCCCAGGCCCGGCCCCCAGCAGCGCCCGCCCCAGTGGCGACCCCCAGTTGATCAATCCCTGCGTCGCATCGGCTTGATCCTCCCCCACCAATTGCACTCGATGCTCCTGGCCGTCTTCATCGACAAACCGCACCTGGCTGCCAATCTGTACCTTCTCGCAGGACCTGGCGGCGGGCACTACCTGCGCGCTTTGCACGCGGGCAGTGAAGTAACGCAGGTCACGTTCGGTATCGGCCAACTGCTGTTTGTCAGCGCGCTCACCCTGGGCCTGCAGCTCAGCCCGCCGGGCATTGAGCACGGCCACCCGCTGCTGCAGCAGGGCAAGGCCCGTGGCAGTGACATAGTTGGGCTGGTCGCTGACCCTGCGCTCCACCGGCTGGTCGGCCTGGGCGGCGGCCTGGTCCTCGTTGACGAATGCTCGGCTCATGCGTGGCCTCCTTGTGCTGGAGACCATGGTGGCAGGTTGTGGGTTGCAGCGGTTGTCCGTTTGCGACGTCAGTTGCGGCGATAGGCACGGGCGGCGCCCTGGTCCTTCTCGCGCTGCCAGTCGCGGTCGCGTTCGTCCCAATAGCGGTCATGGTACTGGCGCTGTTCTTCGCTGTTCTGCATGGCCTGGCATTGGCGAAAGCCGTCGTCCCAGCCGCTTTCGTACTGGCGGTTGTGCAGGTAACGCGGGACGTCCTTGCGAAAATCGCCGGCCATTGGCCCGGCGGCCTGGCGGCCGCTGCTGCAGCCGTCCTGAAAGCCGTCGGCGTAGGCGGGGGGATAACCTTGATTGACCATCTGTTCGTGAGTGGTCTCGCAGCCTGCCAACAGCAACAGGACACACAGGCCCAGCCAGTACCGCGACATATCCACAAGACCCTTGGAGTGATGGTGGGGAGTCTAGGGGCTGGTTTGTCGGGCCAATGTCAAAACAGCGTCAAAGAGTCGGTTGGTTTTCATCGAGGAGCGTACTACCTGCTTCGCCGGTGCGATTTACCCGCGAA
>NZ_VZZR01000091.1:0-19322 GCF_009650555.1 Pseudomonas sp. EMN2 | reverse complement strand
CATCCCGCTCCCGCGGCGTCAGACTGTCGATCCGCGCCTGCACCTCCTGCACCGCCCCATTCCCCCCCTGGGCACGCCCAAGCGCCGCCTGCACACTGTCCAGCAACAACTGATCGTTATACGGCTTCTCGATGAAATCACAGGCCCCCGCCTTGAACGCCCGCACCACGATCGGCACATCAGCATGCCCGCTGACAAAGATCAACGGCATGTCCAAACCCCGCTGCTGCAACGCCTGCTGCACCGCCAGCCCGCCCATCCCCGGCATGCGCACATCCAGCAACACACAAGCCGGACCACTACCGTCGCAAGCCTCCAGAAACGCCTGGCCGCTGGTGAACGGCAAGGCCTGCAACCCCACCGACTCGAGCAACCACACCGTCGAATCGAGCATCCCCGGGTCATCGTCCACCACATACACCTTCGCTTGCACCACCGCCCCCTCCTTCATGTCCGGTTCACCGCCAGCCGGCAGCACAACACCAACCCGCCGCCCTCACCCACCCGCGCCCAGAGGCTGCCACCCAAGCCTTCGACAATGCTGCGGCTCATGCTCAACCCCAGGCCCAGGCCATCGGCCTTGCTGGTAGTGAACGGCGTAAAGATCGCCTCCAACTGCTCAGGCGCCACGCCAGGCCCCTGGTCGGCCACCTCCACCAGCAGCCCGTCGTCCTGGCGCCAAGCGCCCAGCAGGATACGCGACGGTTGGCCTGCGTGCAGTTCACGGTTGGCGTCGATGGCATTGCGCAGCAGGTTGAGCAGTACCTGCTCCAGCAACACCCGATCGGCGTACACCGTCGGCAGCTGCGGCCCCAGTCGCTGCTCGATGCGCACCTGTGCCGCAGCCGCCTCCCAGGCGCAAAGCCTGAGCGCTTCCCCGGCAACCTGGGCGATATCCAGCGCCTGCAGCTGGCGCGGGCCCTTGCGCAGGAAGGCGCGCAGGCGGCGGATCACCTCGGCGGCGTGAGTGGCTTGCTGGCTGATACGTTGCAGGCCTTGGACAACCCGCTCGCGGGCTTGGGGGTCGTGGTCCAGGTTGTGCAGGTAGCGCAGGCTGGCATTGCTGTAATTGAGCACTGCGGCCAGCGGCTGGTTGATCTCGTGGGCAATGCCCGAAGCCAGCTCGCCCAGCGTCGCCACCCGAGCGCTGTGGGCCAGGTTTTCCTGGGCCTCGATGCGCAAGGTGATGTCGCGGGACACGGCGACGATTTCTACCACTGCACCGGTATAGGTTTCGCGGATCGCCCGGCAGGCGATCTCGAACCAGCGGTAACGGCCATCGGCATGGCGCACGCGGCAGGTCATGGTGTGGTAGCCATCCGCCTCCAGCGCCGCACCGGCCTGCAGCAGCGCCTGGCGGCGCTCGCGCGGGGGCAGCAGGCTGCGCACCGGGCTGCCGCGCAGTTGCTCCGGCCATACACCGAGCAGGCGGAAGGCCGCAGGCGTGGCATCGAGAAAGCGCCCGTCCGGGCTGTGCCGGGATATCAGGTCGGTGGTGTTCTCGGTGATCAGCCGGTACAGCCGCCGTGCCCGGCTGGCCTCACGCTCACCCTGGCGCTCGCCGCTGGCATCGCGGCAGCGGGCCAGCACCTGTTGGCCGCTGTGATCGGGGATGAAGGTCCACAGCAGGATGCGCTCGCCCACCTGAGCCTCGACCTCGCTTATCGCCCGCCCCTGGCGCAGACAGGCGCGCACCAGCGCGGCATGGTTGCCCGGTAGCCAACGGTCCAGCGGCGGCCCTTCGGTAATCAGTGCCTGCAAGGCGGCGTTGAGCTGCACTGGGCTGGCATCGGCCGCCAGCAAAAGGCTCGGTTGCGGGTCCAGGGCAAGCAAGGGGGAGCAGTCAGGCTTCACGGGCAAAGGCTCTTGCTATAGTAGTTTTACTATATTGCTATAGTCGATCTTCCAGATACCATAGCGGCTCGCGTAAAAAAGCGACAGGGAGGCACGCCCTTCCCACACCCTGATCAGAGCTAACAATCAGCCACCGGGGGTCTAGCGCACGGAGTGCGCCTGCCTCCCCTACAGGAACCGCGCATGTCGATCTTCTCCCAGGGCCTGATGCCCGCACCTGTCAACCACGTCGCCCTCACCCCGCTGAGCTTCATCGAACGCACCGCCGCGGTGTATGGCCAGTACCCGGCCGTGGTCCATGGTGCCATCCGCCGTGACTGGCGCGAAACCTATGCCCGCTGCCGACGCCTGGCCAGCGCCCTGCAGGGCCGTGGCGTCGGCCGTGGCGACACGGTGTCGGTGATGCTGCCGAACATCCCGGCCATGCTCGAGGCGCACTTCGGCGTACCGATGATCGGCGCCGTGCTCAACACCCTCAACGTGCGCCTGGACGCCGAGGCCATTGCCTTCATGCTGCGTCATGGCGAGGCAAAGGTACTGATCGGCGACCGCGAGTTCCACGGTGTGATCCGCGATGCCCTGGCCCTGCTGGAGCACCCGCCGCTGGTGATCGACGTGGACGACCCGGAATACGGCGAGGGCCAGCCGGTCAGCGAGCTGGACTACGAGGCCCTGCTCGCCGAGGGCGACCCGGACTTCGCCTGGGAGTGGCCGGAGGACGAATGGCAGGCGATCTCGCTCAACTACACCTCCGGCACCACCGGCAACCCCAAGGGCGTGGTCTATCACCACCGCGGCGCCTACCTCAACGCCATCGGCAACCAGATGACGTGGGCCATGGGCCACCGCCCGGTGTACCTGTGGACCCTGCCGATGTTCCATTGCAACGGCTGGTGCTACCCCTGGACCGTCACCGCGCTGGCCGGCACCCACGTGTTCCTGCGCCGGGTCGACCCGCAGAAGATCCTCACGCTGATCCGCGAACACCGGGTCAGCCACCTGTGCGGCGCGCCGATCGTGCTCAACGCCCTGGTCAACATGCCCGACGCCGCCAAGGCCGCCATCGAACACCCGGTGCAGGCGATGGTCGCCGGCGCCGCACCACCGGCCAAGGTGATCGGTGCGGTGGAGCAAATGGGCATCCACATCACCCACACCTACGGCCTGACCGAGGTCTACGGCCCGGTGACCGTGTGTGCCTGGCATGAGGAATGGGACGCCCTGACCCTGGATGAACGGGCACGGATCAAGTCACGCCAGGGCGTGCGCTACCCGACCCTGGACGGCCTGATGGTCGCCGACCCGCAAACCCTCGAACCGGTACCGCGCGACGGCAACACCCTGGGTGAGATCTTCATGCGCGGCAACACCGTGATGAAGGGCTACCTGAAGAACCCCGAGGCCACCGCCGAGGCCTTCCGCGGTGGCTGGTTCCACACCGGCGACCTGGCGGTGTGGCATGCCGATGGCTACGTCGAGATCAAGGACCGGCTCAAGGACATCATCATTTCCGGCGGCGAGAACATCTCCACCATCGAGGTCGAGGACGCCCTGTACCGCCACCCGGCCGTGCTCGAAGCCGCCGTGGTGGCGCGCCCCGACGAAAAATGGGGCGAGACGCCCTGCGCCTTCGTCGCCCTCAAGACTGGCCATGGCGGCACCCGCGAAAACGAACTCATCGCCTGGTGCCGCGAGCACCTGGCCGGGTTCAAGGTACCGAAGACCGTGGTGTTCGGCGAATTGCCCAAGACCAGTACCGGCAAGATCCAGAAGTACGTACTGCGCGACCGCGCCCGGGCGCTCTGAAAGCATCGCGGGGCAAGCCCGCTCCCACGTAGGCAACACGTGGGAGCGGGCTTGCCCCGCGATAAAGCCCCCCGATTTCCTGCCAGTTCATGAGACTCAGATGACCGACTACACCGCCCCCCTGCGCGACATGCACTTCGTCCTCCACGAGGTGTTCCAAGGCCCTGCCCTGTGGGCACGCCTTCCCGCCCTGGCCGAGCGGCTCGACGCCGACACCGCCTACGCCATCCTCGAAGAAGCCGCCCGCCTCACCGGCCAACTGATCGCCCCGCTTAGCCGCAACGGCGACGAACAGGGCGTGCAGTTCGCCGACGGTGAAGTGCACACCCCCGACGGTTTCAGACAAGCCTGGCGCACCTATCGAGAAGGCGGCTGGGTCGGCCTGGGCGGTAACCCCGAGCACGGCGGCATGGGGATGCCGAAGATGCTCGGGGTGCTGTTCGAAGAGATGCTGTACGCCGCCGACAGCAGCTTCAGCCTGTATTCCGCGCTCACCGCCGGCAGTTGCCTGGCGATCGACGCCCACGCCAGCGAACAGCTCAAGGCCACTTACCTGCCCGCTCTGTACCAAGGCCGCTGGGCCGGCACCATGTGCCTGACCGAGCCCCACGCCGGCACCGACCTGGGGCTGATCCGCACCCGCGCCGAACCCCAGGCCGATGGCAGCTATCAGCTGAGCGGCAGCAAGATCTTCATCACCGGTGGCGAACAGGACCTCACCGAGAACATTGTCCACCTGGTGCTGGCGCGCCTGCCCGACGCACCGGCCGGCGCCAAGGGCATCTCGTTGTTCCTGGTGCCGAAATACCGGGTCGCCGCCGACGGCAGCCTGGGCGCGCGCAATGGCGCCCACTGCGGGTCGATCGAACACAAGATGGGCATCAAGGCCTCGGCCACCTGCGTGATGAACTTCGACCAGGCCGAGGGCTACCTGGTCGGCGAAGCGAACAAAGGCCTGGCGGCGATGTTCACCATGATGAACTACGAGCGGCTGTCCATAGGCCTGCAGGGCATCGGTTGCGCCGAGGCGTCTTACCAGGCCGCCGCACGCTACGCCAACGAGCGCCTGCAAAGCCGCGCAGCCAGCGGCAGCGACGCCCCCACGCACAGCGCCGACCCGATCATCGTGCACGGCGATGTGCGGCGCATGCTGCTGACCATGCGCACCTTTACCGAGGGCGGCCGCGCCTTCGCCGTGTACGTCGGGCAACAGCTGGACATCGCCCGCTACGCCGAGGATGCTGGCGAGCGCGAACGTGCCCAGCGCCAGGTGGCGCTGCTGACGCCAGTGGCCAAGGCATTCTTCACCGACAACGGCCTGGAAAGCTGCGTGCTGGGCCAACAAGTGTTTGGCGGCCACGGCTACATCCGCGAATGGGGCCAGGAGCAGCGCGTGCGCGACGTGCGCATCGCGCAAATCTATGAGGGCACCAACGGCATCCAGGCCCTCGACCTGCTGGGGCGCAAGGTGCTGGGCGACGGCGGCCAGGCCCTGGCGGGCCTTGTGGCCGAGATCCGCGCCTTTTGCGTGGACGCCGCGCTGCATCGCGAGGCGCTACTGGAGGCGTTGGTACGCCTGGAGCGCGTCAGCCAGTGGCTGCAGGCGCAGGCCCGCACGGACGCCAACCTGGTCAGCGCCTCGGCGGTGGAGTACCTGCACCTATTCGGGTTGACCGCCTATGCCTATATGTGGGCGCGCATGGCCAACGTGGCGCAGGCCCGGCAGGCGCAGGACCCGGCCTTCCATGGCGCCAAGCTCGACTGCGCGGCGTTCTACTTCCAGCGCGTGTTGCCACGTGGCCTGGCCCTGGAAGCCAGCATTCGAGCCGGCAGCGCCAGCCTGTATGGGATGGCGGCAGAGCAGTTCTGAAACCTCGGCCCATCGCGGATGTGCCCCGCGATGGGCCGAAAGCAGGTACGAGCCATCCTAGGCAGCGAATGCCAAAGCATTGATTAGCATGCTAAGTACATTTTCATTTTGCAGGCCGACAGGCCCATCCGATAGATGGCGCGCGAGAGGGCCGCAAAGCGGCCCCTGTGGCACCTAGCATCAGGCGTTTATATCCCCCTTTTCTCTCATCGACTCCAGCTTGCCGACCTGCTCGCTGGCCAGCCGGCTGATGATCCGGATTGCCTGGTGGATCCCCGCCGTGTTGCGAAAGCTCAGTTGCGGGTTGTGTTCGCATTCCAGCATTTCGTCGTGCTGGACCAGGGCTTCGCCTAGCAGTTCGAGGGTCCAGGCGTAGCTTTGGATGGTGGATAGGCGTTCGTGGTCAGTCATGGGGTACCTCACGGTTGGCGAGGGACTGGCTGTCGATCGGGTAGAAGGTTGGGGATGGGGTGGCCGCGGGGCTTGGGCGGCGGAGAGCGGATGCGAGGATCTTGCTCAGAATGCGAATAAGCATGCATGAGACTCCAAGTTTGGGTTTGGAGCGGCCACGATCCTTCCTACGGGATTGGGTGGCAGCTGTGTATGGGGTAGGAATACCGGGAAACTTGGAACCCGGCCAGGCCGAAGCCTGCCCACACACAGCCGCCATGACACATCGCGGCAGGCACAAAAAAAGCGCCAGCCGTTGTGATGGGGCGCCCAGTGCGTGCGCCAAGTTTACCAGCAGGTTCCTACACCTGGCCGCAGATTTTGCTACGACTTGAGGAATCTATCTCCAGGTCGGATTGGTTCGCAACAGGTCTGACTGGAGGAAATTTCCTAAAGCATTGAGGGAAGGAACGCCGGGGGATAAGCGTACACTTGGTCCGCCTTGTTGGTACGACGCGGTTTCATCATGGGCGTTGCCGCCGCCCCACATGACTCAAGGCATGCACCCAGGCAGGCGCCGGTACTGTCACTGGAGCAATTGACCCGAAACAAACTGTGGGAGCTGGCTTGCCAGCGATGCGCCGCGCGGGCGGCGCTCGATCTCATAGGCGCTGCAAAAACACCGGCAGGCACTTGGTGACTTTCACTCAATCTTCCGACATGCACTTGGTGGCCATTACCCAATCCTTATTTTCAAGGGCCAGCGGTGTGACACCCAAGGGCCTGTCTTGGGATCGCATGCGGGCTACCAGGTGTACGCCGACAGATCTGCAGCGCCCTCGAGATCGAGCGCCGCCCGCGCGGCGCATCGCTGGCAAGCCAGCTCCCACATCTGTTTCGGGCCAGTTACTCCTGTAAGGTCATCATTGTCCGCCTTGTTGGCACGACGCGGTTTCATCATGGGCGTTGCCGCCGCCCCACATGACACGTGGCCTGGCCCTGGAAGCCAGCATTCGCAGCCTGTATGCAATGGCGGCAGAGCAGTTCTGAACCCTCGGCCCATCGCGGATATGCCCCGCGATGGGCTTAAAGCAGATACGAGCCATGCGCAACTACTACGAAATTTCCTACAATTGATAGTCATTCGCCATTAACACGTTCTCGGAAGCCCTCCGCCAAGGGTAGAATGCCCGCAAAACCGGGAGCTGCAATGAATCAGGACCGCCTCACCCCCAGCGAAGACGATGCCATCACCGACGCCGCCGCGCATTGGTGCATGCGCCTGCACGCCGAAGACTGCACGGCGGCGGAACAGGCAGCGTTCAGCCAGTGGCTGGCGGCCGACCTGCGGCACGCGCAGGAGTATCAGGCGATGCTGGAGATCTGGCAGACCGCCGACCTGCTGCCGCGCAGCGCCCAGGTAGTGGAGCTCAAACCCCGGCAGGCCGCGGCCCGTAACTGGCGGCCATTGGCCTCGGCGGCGGCCATTGCCCTGCTCGCCCTGCCCCTGGCCGGCTGGGTGGGCTGGGAACAAGGCTGGCTGCCCAACGGCTACCAGCATGTCGAAGCCACCGACCAACTGCGCCAGGTGCGCCTGAGCGACGGCAGCAGCGTCGAACTCAACCTGCACAGCGAGCTGCGCTACCTGAACTACAAGGACGAACGCCGCGTTACCCTGATCAAGGGCGAGGCGTTCTTCAAGGTCGTGCACGACAGCAGCCACCCGTTCATCGTTCGTGCCGGCAACGGCCAGACCCGGGTCACCGGTACCCAGTTCAACGTGTGGAAGTATGAAGACCAGGTCAAGGTGACGCTGGTGGAGGGCTCGGTACTGGTCAGCAACGATGGCAACGCCGGTGGCTACCGGCTCGGCCCGGGCATGCAGGCCAGCTATCACACCGGTGATTTCGAACCGCAACTGAGCCAGAGCGACGACTCGGGCAACAGCCTGGCCTGGCGCAGTGGCAAGCTGGTGCTGGACAATCTGAGCCTGGCCCAGGCCCTGCCGGTGATCAACCGCTACCTCGACAAGCCACTGCGCCTGGCCGACGACAGCACTGCCAGGATCCGTATCAGCGGGGTCTATAACACCCGCGAAGTGGCACGCCTGGTCGACACCCTGCCCAAGGTGCTGCCGGTATACCTCACCCGCAGCAAGGACGGCAGCACCGTCCTCAACCGCATCACCCCGCCGCCAAGCCGCGGCTAAATCAACCCAGCGCGATCCTTGCAGGAGCGGCCTTTCGCGACACAAGGCCGCTCCTACAGAAGACCGCGCAGCGCCGCTCGACAGGCTTTACAAGGTCATCGCCGCCAACCAGCCGAACGCCAGCAACGGCAGGTTGTAATGGATGAACGTCGGCACCACGGTGTCCCAGATATGGTGGTGCTGGCCATCCACGTTCAGCCCCGAGGTCGGCCCCAAGGTCGAGTCCGAAGCTGGCGAACCGGCATCGCCCAAGGCGCCGGCGGTACCGACGATGCACACCGTGGCCACCGGGTCGAAGCCCAGTTGCACACACAGCGGCACGAAGATCGCTGCCAGGATCGGCACGGTGGAGAACGACGAGCCGATGCCCATGGTCACCAGCAGCCCCACCAGCAGCATCAACAATGCGCCGACGCCCTTGCTGTGGTCGATCCACTGCGCCGAGGTCTCGACCAGGGTCTTCACTTCACCGGTGGCCTTCATCACATCGGCAAAGCCCGAGGCGGCGATCATGATGAAGCCGATCATCGCCATCATCTTCATGCCCTCGGTGAACAGGCCGTCAGTATCCTTCCAGCGCACGATGCCCGACAGCGAGAAGATCAAGAAACCCACCATCGCGCCAATGATCATCGAGTCCAGCAACAGCTGGATGATGAATGCCGCACCGATGGCCACACCGGCAACCACCAGGGTCAGCGGGTTGTATTTCACACTGACCTGCTCGACCTCTTCGATACGCGCCAGGTCGTAGTCGCGCTTCTTGCGGTAGCTGAAGAACACTGCCAGCAACAGGCCGGCGAGCATGCCGGCCGCCGGGATGGCCATGGCGTGGGTGACATTGACCCCGCTCACATCCACGCCCGCGCGGGCGACGTTGGCCAGCAGGATCTCGTTGAGGAAGATGTTGCCAAAGCCCACCGGCAGGAACATGTACGGGGTGATCAGGCCGAAAGTGATCACGCAGGCGATCAGCCGGCGATCGATGCGCAGGCGCGTCAGTACATAGAGAAGCGGCGGCACCAGCAACGGAATGAAGGCGATGTGGATCGGCAGGATGTTCTGCGACGATACCGCCACCACCAGCATCAGGCCGATCATCAGCCATTTGACCTTGCCGCCATCGGCATGCCCCTGACGGTCGATCATCGCCAAGGCGCGGTCGGCCAGGGCATGGGCCAGGCCCGACTTGGCGATGGCCACGGCGAAGGCGCCGAGCAGCGCATACGACAACGCCACCGTGGCACCGCCACCCAGGCCACCGTTGAAGGCCTTGAGCGTGCCCTCGATACCCAGGCCACCGACCAGGCCACCGGCCAGGGCGCCGACGATCAGCGCGATGACCACATGCACACGGGACAGGCTCAGGATCAGCATGAGCCCGACCGCGGCAATCACTGCATTCATGGTGTGCAAACCTCTTTACGACAGACAAAAAGCGAGCGTTCCGGCGACAGCTGCGCGCAGGCAGTGGCCGGACCAGGGGATGTTGTTATGAAGGGCGCACACTCTGAAGCACTGCTGGGCAGAAGTCAAAAGCGTCTGCCCCGCGCACCTTGTAGGAAATAGACGAAAGTCGAAGAATTAAATTGAACGTTTGAATAAAGAAAAATTCTGCACCGCCGATACAGCATGCAGCATCAAACCTATTACAAGGGATTTGCCCCCATGCCTGCGCTGCGACAACTCTCCATCCAATGGAAGATCACCCTGCTGGCCGGCCTGTGCCTGGCCAGCATCGTCACCCTGCTGGTCGGCCTTTCGCTGTACCGAATGGACCACAGTTCCGACCTGGTCAAGGCCAGCAGCATGCACATGCTCAGCGAAGCGGCGCAGTCGCGCATCGAATCGCAAGGTGAAGTGCAGGCCCTGAACATCCGCCGCCAGTTCATGGACGCCTACCAGTACGGCGCCGGCTTTGCCCGCCAGGTGCTGTTCCTGCGCGAACAGGCGGAAAAACGTTTCCTCGACGCCTACGACCTGCGCCAGGACATGACCGCCCAGGTGCGTGCTGCGCTGCAGGCCAACCCTGACCTGCTCGGCCTGTCGCTGGTATTCGAGCCCGGCGCACTGGACGGCAAGGACAAGCTGTTCACCGGCCAGGCAGAGCTGGGCAGCAACGAGACCGGCCGCTTCGCCCTGTACTGGTCGCAACCGCGCGCCGGCCAGCTGACCTCCATGGCACTGCCCGAGCACGACATGGCCAACACCGAAGTCGGCCCCAGCGGCCAGCCGGCCAACACCTGGTGGGTGTGCCCACGCAGCACCGGCACGGTGTGCGTGGTCGAGCCGTACTTCTACGACATCGACGGCCAGCGCGTGCTGATGACCAGCATCGTGTTCCCGCTCAAGAGCAACGGCAAGGTGATCGCCACCCTGTCCATCGACATCAACCTCAACAGCCTGCAGGCCCTGAGCGAGTCGGCCAGCCGTGGCCTGTACGAAGGCCGCACCACGGTCGGCATCCTCAGCCCGGTCGGCTTGCTGGCCGGCTACAGTGCCGATGCCGGCAAGCTGGCTCAGCGCCTGGACCAGGTCGACACCGCGCAAGGCGCGGAACTGGTGCGCAAGCTGGCCGAAGGCAAGTTGCAGATCCTGCATGGCGCGCAGCGTCTGAAAGTGCTGGCCGCCTTCGAGCCGATCCCCGGCGGCAAGCCGTGGGGCGTGCTGCTGGACGTACCGGAAAGCGCCCTGACCGGCCCGGCCGAAGCGCTCAAGCAGGAGCTCGACGCCCTCAATACCAGCGGCACCCTGCTGGAACTGGGCCTGGGCCTGGCCGCCGCCATCGCCGGCCTGCTGCTGGTGTGGCTGATGGCCCGCACCGTGACCAAGCCGATCCTCGGCGTGGCCGCCATGCTCAAGGACATCGCCAGCGGCGAAGGCGACCTGACCCGCCGCCTGCAGTACGACAAGCGCGACGAGCTGGGCGAGCTGGCCGGCTGGTTCAACCGCTTCCTCGACAAGCTGCAGCCGACCATCGCCGAAGTGAAACGCTCGGTGCAGGCCGCCCGCGGCACCGCCGACCAGTCCGCGTCCATCGCCACGCAGACCAGCGCCGGCATGGAGCAGCAGTACCGCCAGGTGGATCAGGTGGCCACCGCCTCCCACGAGATGAGCGCCACCGCCCAGGACGTCGCCCGCAGCGCGGCCCAGGCCGCCCAGGCCGCTCGCGACGCCGATCAGGCCACCCGCGAAGGCCTGGCGGTGATCGACCGCACCACCACCAGCATCGACACCCTGGCCGCCGACATGAGCAGCGCCATGGCCGAGGTCGAAGGCCTGGCGCAGAACAGCGAGAAGATCGGCTCGGTACTGGAAGTGATCCGCTCGATCGCCGAGCAGACCAACCTGCTGGCGCTCAACGCCGCCATCGAAGCAGCCCGAGCCGGTGAAGCCGGGCGTGGTTTTGCGGTGGTCGCCGATGAAGTGCGCAACCTCGCCCGTCGTACCCAGGAGTCGGTGGAAGAGACCCGCCAGGTGATCGAGGCGCTGCAGGCCGGTACCCGCGATGTGGTCGGTGCCATGAATAGCAGCCATCGCCAGGCCCAGGGCGGTGTCGAGCAGGTCGGCCAGGCGGCCACCGCGTTGCAGCGCATCGGCCAGGCGGTGACGGTGATTACCGACATGAACCTGCAGATCGCCAGCGCTGCCGAAGAACAGAGCGCGGTGGCCGAAGAGATCAACAGCAACGTCGCCACCATCCGCGACGTCACCGAGTCGCTGTCGGGCCAGGCCAACGAATCGGCGCGGGTCAGCCAGTCGCTGAACAGCCTGGCCAACCAGCAACAGGGATTGATGGATCAATTCCGGGTGTGAGCCCAAGGTTTGCGGGCGCACCTTGGTGCGCCCGCAGGCTGGCCCCGCAATGCTACAACTCGTCTTTCCCAGGTTGACCACTGACCAATAGGGTGTCGAGCAACGCCATGGCACCCTCGACGTTCGGCCTGGCCCCCATCGGCAACCTCGTCTCGCCAGGCAGCGTGGCGTCCTCATAGCCGGACTTCATCACCAGCAGGTGCATCTGGTCGCCATTGAGGTAGACATGGTGCCGCTCGATGGCATAGGACTGGATCAGGCTTAACGCACCCGCGACCATCGGCGTCGCCGCCGATGTACCGTTGTAGAAGTCGGTGTAGTCACGGTCTGTTCCGGACTTGTCCTGCAAGTCCCTGTCGTGAATCGCACCTAACGTCACGACACCATCCCCCCAACCGTTGAGCATCCGGTACGGGTAATGGAAATTCGACCACTCGCTGGGCTTGCCAGACCATGACTGGCAAGCGCCAACCACAATGGCGCCAGCATCGCCATGATTGTCGAAGTGACGCCAGGCCGAAAGGTCGACACCACGCCCCTTGACTGCTCCAACAGCCGTGTTGTCTGCCTTGTGGCCGTTGCCGGCGGCGCAAACCACCACCGCGCCTCGCGCGTTGAGTTCTCGGATAACTTGCCACCACAACTGGGAGTGAAGAGTTGGCAACCGAGTACCTGGCATGCCCGTGGCCTCGACCTCCCGGTTAAAGGCCACGACATCGCCCGGCAGCACCAGACGCAGCAGTGCCTTGAGCGCCTGCGAGTTGGCACTCTGGTTGGGGTAAACGTACAGCTGCGCGCCATGGGCGATACCGGTTGTACCAAAGCCGTTGGCCTTCGCAACCAAAAGCCCCGCTGCGGCGGTGCCATGCACCGGATCGTCATTGGGCCCGGCCACGACCACATGAATCTGCGCGACACCAGGCAGGTCCTCGTGATCCTTGTTCAGGCCACCATCGGTCAGGTGGGTGCGAATCCCCTTGCCTGTAACCTTCCGCTCCCAGGCCTTGCGAATGTTGAGGCCTTTTGTTGTCGTACCGGGCTCGTCCAGATAGGTTTGCAGCGCCTCGAAGTCTGGCGTCGGACTTGCATTTTCATTCGCTCTGTTACCCAGCACCACAGCGCCTCCGGTAAACAGGGTCGCCAGCAAACCGGCGGCAGCCAGTGCCCAGCCTGGCGACTCTGCCCCCTTCGGCAGAAGCTGCACGCTGAGCACGTAATCCAGCGAGGCAAGGGTCCTGCCCAGGGCGACAAAGGTATCGTTGAGCATGCTGTCGGGTTGCTCGATAGAGTAATACGGCGCCAGCACGGCCAATGCCTGGTCGTCTCGCTCATCGGCGTCAAGCACAGGCTGCCATTTGATGACGTCCCCCAGCTTGGGCCACAGCTTCGCCAGATGAGATCCCGACGAAGGCTCCATATCCGCCGCGAATCGTTCCGCGCCACCTTCGGCAAATGCCAACAGCAGCGGGCCCAGTGCAGGGCCGGAGTTGATTTCAGGGTGCCCTTGCAGGGCTTCATCTTCCAGAATCGGCAAGTTATGCGCTTTGTTCTCGATGCTGCGTTCGCGCCGACTCAGTACAGGCTCCAGCGGCACATTATCGAGCAAGCGCCGCGTCGCTTCTGTGGCCTTGATATCGAACATCAATGCAGCGAACGCCTGCGTCCGCTCCCCAGTGCCGTCCAACCAGGTCACCGTTGGCGTTACCGAGTAGGTACCAGCCGAGACCGCCACACTAAACGTGGCGGGGCAACCATAGTCCTCCAGCTGACCGCTGCTGGCCTGGCCCGTAACCGTCCTGTCCTCGAGCCGCCGGGGCCGCCCGTCGATGACCGATCGCAATACGTAGCGGATGCTCTTGACCTTGCCGAGATCGGCGCCCACGCAACGCACGAACAACAAGCCATCAAATTGAAAGTTGCGATAATGCACAAAACTTAGATCATCCATCCTTAGAACCTTGTTTTTCCAGTTGAGCGAATAGCATGTTCGGGCATGCCGGATGAATGATCGATTCTGGGGAGACGATGGCAAGTATTGCAGCCTGCAAACATTCCCCGTGCAGCTCAGGGTCATGGATGCGCACGACCCGCGTCAGCGCAGGTCAGCCAGTCGTTGAACAGCCATGCCAAGCAGCATCAGGACTGGAAGGGGGCAGTACCGGCGGGCCACGCCAGGCGTTGAACGAAAAGTGCCTGCGCGACGATCATGCTGCGTTGAAAACAGGCGGGTGCACCAGCGCGGTCGGAATGCTCACTTACAACACGTAAAGTCGAGCGCGACTCCTTCCGTTGCTCGCCAGTTTTCGCCTTGCCTAATCGCCGCTCGGCAACTTTTTGTACAAACCCCAGGGATAGCGCACCCGTCACACTACTGGCAGAAATGACAGGTCAGCAGCCTGAAAGCTGTGCGGCTCACAGTTCGTCCCTTGGCGAATGGAAACGGCCACCGCCGAGCAGGCGGTCGAGCAGCACCAGCGCGCCATGCACGTCCGGCCGATGCCCCATGGGAAGCACATCGGTGCCCGGCAGCGTTGCGTCCCGATAACCCGAGGCCGAGACCAGCAGGTGCATCTGATCGCCATCCAGGTAGATGTGATGCTGCTCGATGGCATACGACTGGATCAGCGCCAGGGCACCCGCCACCAAGGGCGTCGCCGAGGACGTACCCGCGTAGGTGTCGGTGTAGTCCCGGTCATGGCCGGACTTGTCCTGGAGGTTGCCATAGCCCAGGGTGGCCACGCTGTCACCCCAGGCGTTGAGCATGCGGTGGCGATAATTGAAATTGGAGTATTGGTGCGGCTTGCCGTCCCAGGACTGGCAGGCGCCGACCAGAATGCAGCCGGCATCGCCGTGGTCGGCGAAGTGGCGCCAGTGGGCCAGATCGACGCCATAGCCGCTCACCGTGCCCTTGTCGCTCAAGGTAGCCGAACTGCCATTGGCGGCGGCATTGACCACCACGGCACCGCGACGGCTCAGTGCCTGCATCACATCCCACCACGGCCGGTCATGCAACGACGGCAGCATGGTGGCCAACACTTGCGGGCTGGCGGTCTGCCGGTTGATCCCGACGACATCGCCCGGCTGCACCTGACGTAACAGCTGCTTGAGAGTCAGCCAATTGCCATCAACATCGTTGGCGCGATTGTCATGCAGGTACAGTTCACAATCATGGGCGATTCCGCTCACCCCAAAGCCATTGCGCGTGGCCAGCATGACCCCTGCCGAGGCCGTACCGTGCTCGGGATCGTCATTGGGCGTCGAGCTGACAATCTTGAGGCCAGTGTTGCCACGCAGGTCCTCGTGGTTGGGGAACAGCCCGCCGTCGGAAAAATGGATTCGCGCGCCCTTCCCCGTCACCTGGCCGGCCCAGGCCCTGCGCACGTTAAGGCCCTGCCATCGCGGCCCAGGCTCATCGAGGTAGGTCTGGCCTGCTTCAAAATCTGGCGTTGGCTGAGCATTTTCCTGCGCCTGATTGCCTAGCACCACCGCGCCGCCGGTCACCAGCGTCGCCAGCAACGCCGACGCCCCCAGCAGCACATACGGCGCGTCAGGCGCAGGTGGCGCCCACTGCAGCGACTCGACACAGTCCAGCGCGGCGAAAGTCTTGAGCAGGGCAAGATAGGTATCGCCGGTCATGCTGGCAGGCTGCTCCATCCAGCAATAGGGATGCAGCGCAGCCAGCCGTTCATCACGCTGATCCGCAGGCTCAAGCACCGGCCGCAGGACGATGACTGCCGCCAGGTTCGGCCATTGCCGCGACAGGACGCTGTCCGCACCAGGTCGCATGTCTTGCAGCAGTCGCTCCAGGCCCGCGTCGCTGAACTTGATCAGCAGGGATGGATAGCGCTCACCGGGGCCAACCGCAGGCAACGCCGACAAGGTCTGGCCATAGGGGTCATCCAACTGTGCCGCATCGACTGGCAGGGCAACGGCGCGCCTGCTGCGCTGGCGTGTCTCGCGCAGCGGCATCTTGTCGAGGATCCGCCTGCCCAGTTCGTCCTCGTGGATATCGATGATCAATGCCGGCAGATCGATCACACCGTCCGGCCCCACAGGGTGGCCCATTGCCTGTGCCACCTGCTCCAGCAAGATGACCCTTGGGGTGATCCGGTAGCGACCTGCTCGGGCCGAGGTCAGCAGGCTGGCCGGGCAGCCCTGGTCGGCCAACGATCCGGTACGTGCGTACGACCGCGCCGAAACGCCTGCCAGCAACGTTGTGCCCTCGGCCGTCACACGATGCAGTTCGTAACGAATGCGGGCGACCTTGTTCAGGTCCTCGCCCTGACAGCGGACATGAAACCTGCCGTCGAAACGGAAGTTGCGGTAATAGACGAAATGCAAAGCCAGGTTCATCGGTTGATCCTTCAACGGGAGGGGTGCGAGTCAGGCACCATTGTTTGCCGAAAACAGCCCCGGCCCCAGCCTGCTGCCCTTCCCTGGCAGCCTGCAGGGCTCGTCTACACTTGCCCGCACCCGAGTCAGACACCCTGAGGCGTCGATGAACAAACTCCCTGTCCTGATGGCCGGCCTGCTCCTGGCCTTCGGCCTGGCCACCGCCGACTCCGCCGCTTCGACCGAACCAGCGGCCCCGATCCACTTCGGCGCCATCGGTTGGGAAAGCGGCGCACTCACCACCGAGATCCTGCGCCTGGTCGTCGAACGGGGTTATGACTACCCCACCGACACCCTGCCCGGCAGCACGGTGAGCATGGAAGTGGCGCTGGCACGCAACGATCTGCAGGTGATCGCCGAGGAATGGGCCGGGCGCAGCCCCGCCTGGGTCAAAGCCGAACAGGCCGGCCAGGTGTTCGCCCTGGGTGATACGGTAAAAAACGCCGAGGAAGGCTGGTGGGTGCCGGCCTACGTGATCAAGGGCGACCCCTCACGTGGCCTGAAGCCATTGGCCCCGGACCTGCGAAATGTTGCCGACCTCAAGCGCTACCCACAGGTGTTCCGCGACCCTGAGGTGCCGGACAAGGGCCGTTTCCTCAACAGCCCCAGTGGCTGGACCTCCGAGACAGTCAACAGCCAGAAGCTCAAGGCCTATGGCCTGGACACCCTATACAACAACTTCCGCAGCGGCACCGGCGCAGCCCTCGACGCCGAGATCGCCTCGGCGATCCGCCGTGGCCAGCCGGTGCTGTTCTACTACTGGAGCCCGACCCCGCTGATGGGGCGTTATGAACTCGTGCAGCTGGAGGAACCGGCGTTCGATGCGGCGGCCTGGGCCACCCTGACCGATGCCAACAACCCCAACCCACAAGGCAGCCGCTCGCTGCCGGCGAAGTTATCGATCGGCGTTTCCAAGGCCTTCCATGACCAGTACCCGGACCTGGTGGCCGTGTTCGAAAAAGTCGACCTGCCCATCGACATCCTGAACAAAACCCTCGCCCACATGAGTGAAGCCCGCCAGAAACCACGTGAGGCGGCCCTCACCTTCCTGCGCGAACACCCCGAGGTTTGGAAGGCCTGGCTGCCCGCCGACAAGGCCGCCAAGGTCGGGGCCGGCCTGTGAGCGGCGGCTTCCCCGAAGCCCTGCAACTCTCCTTCGCGCCCTCGATCAACCACCTGGTCGACTGGCTGGTGCTGCACTACGGCGATCAGTTGCGCGGCGTCTCCGAGCAGTTGCTGCAACTGCTGGTCGGCCTGGAAAGCCTGCTGCGCCTGCTGCCCTGGTGGCTGCTGTTGCTGCTGGTCGGGCTGCTGGCCTGGCACGCCAGCCGCAGCCTGCTGCGCGCCGTGGCCCTGACCGGGCTGCTGATGCTGATCGGAGTGCTGGGACTGTGGGACAAGCTGCTGCAGACCCTCGCCCTGGTACTGGTGAGCACCGGCCTGTGCGTGCTGATCGGGGTGCCGCTGGGCATCCTGCTGGCTACCCGCCCGCTGGCCCGGCGCCTGCTGCTGCCGGTGCTCGACGTCATGCAGACCCTGCCCGCCTTCGTCTACCTGATCCCGGTATTGATGCTGTTCGGCTTGGGCAAGGTGCCGGCGGTGTTCGCCACCCTGATCTACGCCCTGCCGCCGCTGGTACGCCTGACCCACCTGGGCCTGGCTCAGATCGACCCGTCATTGCTGCAGGCCGCTCACGGCCTGGGCGCCGGCCGCTGGCAGCGCTTGCGGCGCATCGCCCTGCCGCTGGCGCTGCCGAGCATCATGGCCGGGCTCAACCAGTCGGTGATGATGGCGCTGTCGATGGTGGTGGTAGCCTCGATGATCGGCGCCCGCGGGCTGGGCGAGGACGTGCTGGCCGGTATCCAGACACTGAACGTCGGCCAGGGCGTCGAGGCGGGCCTGGCGATCGTCGCCCTGGCGATGGTGATCGATCGGATCAGCCAGGCGTATGGGCGTGCTGGGCGTTGAGGCTGCTATTGCAGTATCGTGCCCGCTGCTCATTGCCCCGGAGTTCCCGCGTGTCCCTCAAAGCCCTGCGCACCCTGGTGACCATCGCCCGCCACGGCACCTTCGCCCGCGCCGCCGACCTGCTCAGCCTCACGCCCTCTGCGGTGAGCCTGCACATCAAGACCCTGGAAGACGAACTGCAGGTCACCCTGTTCGACCGCAGCCGCCGGCAAGTCGTGCTGACCGAGGCCGGGCAACTGGCCGTGGCCCGCGCCGAGAGCATCCTCGCCGCCTATGACGAACTGGCCGACACCCTCGCCAGCGGCCCCAGCCTGCGTGGCCGCCTGCGCATCGGCGCGATCCATACCGTACTGGCGCGGCGCCTGCCGCGGGCCTTGGTGTGGATCAAGGCGCACCATCCGCAACTGCATATCAGCGTGGTATCGGGCATGTCGGCGGAGCTGGCGCGGCGCGTCGAGGACGGCGAACTGGATGCGGCGATCACCACCGAGCCGGTCAGCCCCTACCCGCAGAGCCTGCAATTCACGCCGCTGTTCGAGGACCGTTTCTGGGCCATCGCAAGCCCCGAACTTGCCGGGCAAAGCGTGCCGGCGCTGCTCGCCAGCCAACCGTTCCTGCGTTTCGACAAGCGCGCCTGGGCCGGCCGGCAGATCGAGCAGGAGCTGCGCCGCCAGCGCCTGCAGGTCAGCGAACAGATGGAACTGGACAGCCAGGAGGCCCTGGCACGCATGGCGGCCATGGGCCTGGGGGTGGCGGTCATCCCCATGAGCGACGACGACCTCGAGCGCCTGCCGCCGGCCAGTGTGCAGCCGTTCGGCGAGCCGCAGCTGACCCGGCGCGTGGTGTTGCTGGAACATGAGAAAAGCCAGCGGCGGCATTTGAGTGCGGTGTTGAAGACAGCCATGGACGTTTGAGCGAGGCGTTGTGGGAACGGCGGTGCGCCGCTACGACTTGCCACGCGATCGGCGCTAAACCCGGTTGCCGGCCAATCGCGGGGCAAGCCTGCTCCCACAGGGC
>NZ_VZZR01000090.1:0-28442 GCF_009650555.1 Pseudomonas sp. EMN2 | reverse complement strand
CCCACCAGGCCCTGCCCCTTGCCGAAAATCACGATGCGATAGGTCATGGGCGGTCACCTGCGGCGATGCCCTTGAAAGGGTTGCGGGTCATGCGGCCTTTCCTTTGTACGCAGAAAGCGCCGAACGCTAGCAGCTTGAGGACGCCTCCGACGGCGTCGGAAGCAGATCAAGAAACGTCCTACAGCAACAGCAGAACACTCACTCGAACATGCCTTGTCCTTAACAAAAAAACTCCGCAAGAACGTATTCATATCTGTCAGAAGCTTTGGCCCACCTTTCGCCCCATTCGCAATCGAGGCGGCACAGCGAAAGCGAGCTCACCCCGCAATGGGTTACCATACCGCCCTCACCCCAATGCCCCCAGCCGCCCATCCAACGGATCTTCCATGCGTCTGTTTCACACCTCCGACTGGCACCTTGGCCAGAGCCTGCATGGCCAGGAACGCGACTTCGAACACGCCTGCTTCCTCGACTGGCTGCTCGGCCAACTGCACCTGCGCCAGCCCGATGCGCTGCTGATCGCCGGCGATATCTTCGACACCGTCAATCCGCCGGTCAAAGCCCAGGAACGCCTCTACGACTTCATCGTCCAGGCCCATGAGCAACAGCCCAAGCTGGATATCGTGATGATCGCCGGCAACCACGACTCCGGCTCGCGCATCGAGCTGCCGGCGCCGCTGATGCGCCGCCTGCGCACCCATGCCCTGGGCCGGGTGCACTGGCTGGACGAAGGCCAGCTGGACGCCGAACGCCTGCTGATCCCGCTGACCAACGGCCGCGGCAAGGTGGCAGCCTGGTGCCTGGCCCTGCCCTTCCTGCGCCCGGCCGAAGTCACCGGCCCGGCACTGGGGGACGACTACCTGCAAGGCATCACCCAGGTGCACGAGCAACTGATCGCGGCAGCGCAGAAAAAGCGCAAGAAGGACCAGGCGCTGGTCGCCATCAGCCATGCGCACATGGCCGGCGGCAGCATCTCGGAAGACTCCGAACGCAGCCTGATCATCGGCAATGCCGAAGCCCTGCCGGCGCGGCTGTTCGACAAGGCCATCGGCTACGTTGCCCTTGGCCACCTGCACAAGCCGCAGAAGGTCAACCGCGAGAACCGCATCCGCTACAGCGGCGCGCCGATCCCGCTGTCGTTCGCCGAGATCAACTACCCGCACCAGGTGCTGGAAGTGGAGCTCGACGGCAGCGAACTGCTCAGCGTCGAGCCGCGCCTGGTCCCGCGCGCAGTGGCCTTGCAGCGGGTCGGCCCGGCCCCGCTGGGCGAGCTGCTGGTGCAGCTCGGCGAACTGCCAATGATCGACCTGCTCGAAGACCCCAACCGCCAACCATGGCTCGAAGTGCGGGTAGTGCTGGACGAACCGCAGCCCGACCTGCGCCAGCAGATCGAGGGAGCCCTGCAGGGCAAGGCGGTGCGCCTGGTGCGCATCAGCGCCGAGTACGCAGGCGCCGGCCGCCAGGAAGATGACGAACTCGCCTTCGTTGAACTGGCGCAGATGACCCCGCAGGACCTGTTCGGCCGCGCCTGGCAACAGGCCTACGGCAACCCCGCCGACGAGCAGGCCCTGGCCGATTTTGCCGAGCTGCTGCAGGACGTCCTGCACGAAGAGGAGCAGCCATGAAGATTCTTGCCATCCGCCTGAAGAACCTCGCCTCGCTGGCCGGGCCGATCGACATCGATTTCACCGCCGAGCCCCTGGCCAGCGCCGGCCTGTTCGCCATCACCGGGCCCACCGGCGCCGGCAAGAGTACCCTGCTCGATGCCCTGTGCCTGGCCCTGTTCGGCAATGTGCCGCGGCTGAACGACATTGCCCGCGAAGCCAAGGTGCCCGACGCCGACGGCGACATCCCCACCTCGGACCCGCGCAACCTGCTGCGTCGTGGCACCGGCAGCGGTTTTGCCGAGGTCGACTTCGTCGGCATCGACGGCCGCCGCTACCGCGCCCGCTGGGAAGCCAACCGCGCCCGCGAGAAAGCCAATGGCAAGCTGCAGAACAGCCGCCAGAGCCTGTATGACCTGGAAAGCGAACAGCTGCTCGGCAGTGGCAAGAACGAGTACAAGCAACTGATCGAAGCGCGCCTGGGGCTGAACTTCGAACAGTTCACCCGTGCGGTAATGCTGGCCCAGAGCGAGTTCGGCGCCTTCCTCAAGGCCGACGACAAAGAGCGCAGCGAACTGCTGGAAAAGCTCACCAACACCGCGATCTACACCCGCCTCGGTCAGCGCGCATTCAGCAAGGCGCGGGAAACCGGTGAACGCCACAACGACCTGAAGAAGCAGGCCGAGCACCTGCTGCCGATGGCAAGCGACGCCCGCGCCCTGCTCGACCAGCAACTGGAGCAGGCCCAGCAGCAGTTCAAGGCCAACCAAGGCCGCCAGCGCCAACTGGAACAGCAGCGCATCTGGTTCGACGAACAGCGCCAACTGCAAGCCCAGCACGGCGAAGCCCAGGCAGCGTTGCAAGCCGCCGAGCACAGTTGGCAACAACTGGCCGAACAGCGCCTCGACCTGCAGCGCCTGGAACGCCTTGCACCGCAGCGTCACCAGTTCCATCGCCAGCAGGATCTGGCCGGGCAATTGGCGCCGCTGGCCGTGGCGATTGCCGAACAGCAGCGCCAACAAGGCGAACTGCATGGCCGCACCAGCGAACTGGAGCAGGCACTGGAAACGGCGCGCCAGGCCCTGGCCCTGCATCAGGCACAGCACAGCGACAACGCCCCGCGCCTGCGCCAGGCATTCGCCGCCCAAGGCGACCTGGCCCGCCTCGACAAAGAGCTGGGCGAACAACAGGCAGCCTGTCAGCAGGCTGCGCAGGAAGTCGGCGCCGCTGAGCAACACCTGCAGCAGTTGGCAGATAACCAGCTGCGCAGCCAGCAGCAACTGGCGCAGATCGATGCGGCGCTGGCCGACAGTGAACACCTGGGTAGCCTGGCCAACGCCTGGCAGGCCTATCTGCCGCAATTGAAGCAAGTGATGCTGATCGGCGGCCGGCTGGCCAAAGGCCGCGAGGAGTTGCCCAGCCTGCAGGCCCAGGTGAGCCAGGCCAATGCCCAACTGCAAGCCCAGCGCGACAGCTTCGAGATGCTGTTCCACGAAGCCGGGGCCGAACCCCATGCGCTGGCCGAGCAGATCGACCTGCTCGGCGGCATGCTCCAGGACAACCGCAAGCAGCAGCGCGCCGTCGAGGAGCTTGCCCGCCTGCATGGCCGTGAGCTGGAACTGCGACAGACGATCGACGCCCTGCGTGATCGCCAGCAGCAGGCCATGCAGCAGCGCCAGCAACTGATCGGCGCGGGCACCGCAGCCAAGGCCGAGCTGGAAAGCGCCGAACAGGCATTGACGCTGACCCGCCAGTTGCTCGAACGCCAGCGCCTGGCGCGCAACACCAGCGTCGAAGAACTGCGCGCGCAGCTGCGCGATGGCGAGCCGTGCCCGGTATGCGGCAGCGCCGAGCACCCGTTCCACCAGCCAGAGGCCTTGTTGCACAGCCTGGGCCGCCACGACCAGGCCGAAGAGGAAGCAGCGCAGAAACAAGTGGAACAGCTCAACGCCAGGCTGGTGGAGCTGCGTACCGAGTTGGGCGTGGTCAACGCCCAGCTGAAGGATTATCAGCAGCAACAGCTCAAGCTGGGCGAACAGCTGCAGCCGCTACTTGAGCAGGTTCAGGCTCATGCACTGTGGCCGGCGCTCGCGCCCCAGGACGACAAGGCTCGCAGCGCCTGGCTCGACGGCCAGTTGCGCCGCCTGGGCGAGGAGATCGACCGCGACGAGAAACGCCAGGCCGCCCTGCTCGCCTTGCAAAAGGACGCCGCTCGCCTCAACCAGCAGTTGCAGGCGGCCAGCGAGGCCCAGCAACAGGCCCAGCGCCACCTCGACCAGCAACACCAGGCCCTGGCCGCCGACCAGCAGCAGCTGGAGCAGGGCCTGAACGACCTGGCCAGCGTGCTGCCCCAGGACATTCTCCAGGCCCTGCGCGACGACCCGGCCCAGGCCTTCCTTGGCCTCGACCAGCAGATTGCCCTGCGCCGCCAGCAACTCGACCAGCGCAAGGACGAACAGGAAGAACAACAGGCGCGCCAGCAACAGCTGGACAAGCTTCGCGACCAGCATCAGGCCCGGCAGCACAATCAGCAGCAACTGCTGCAGAAAATCGCCGCACTGGACGAGCAGCGCCAGCAGGCCCAGGCCACCCTCGGCGAGCTGCTCGGTGAGCAGCCCAGCGCCGAAGCCTGGCAGCAGCATATGGACGCGCAGCTGGAACAGGCGCGCGCCGCCGACGCCGACACTGCCCAGCAATTGCAGGCATTGCGTACCCAGGGCGTGCAACTGGCCGCTGAACTCAACGCCAACAACCAGCGCCAGCAGGCCCTGGAAAACGAGCACCAGCAGTTGCAGGGCGCAATCGACCAATGGCGCAGCAGCCACCCCGAACTGGACGACGCCGGCCTCGACCGCCTGCTGGCCATCGACGACGCCCAGCTCGGTGAGCTGCGCCAACACCTGCAGGCGGCGGAAAAGGCCATCGAGCAAGGCCGGGTACTGTTGCAGGAACGCGAGCAGCGCCTGCAGCAACACGCTGCCCAAGCCCATGGCGAACTGCCGGCTGAAGCACTGGAGCAGAGCCTCGCCGAGCTGCAGCAGCAGTTGGTCGCCCAGGAGCAGCAATGCGCTGAGCTGCGCGCCCAACAGGCCGACGATCAACGCCGCCAGCAGGCACACCAGGCCTTGGCCGAGCAGATCGACCAGGCTTATCAACAGTGGCAACGCTGGGCTCGCCTGAACGCCTTGATCGGCTCCGCCTCGGGTGATGTGTTCCGCAAGATCGCCCAGGGCTACAACCTCGACCTGTTGCTGCATCACGCCAACAGCCAGCTGCGCCAGCTGGCCCGGCGCTATCGCCTCAAGCGCGGCGGCAGTGCCCTGGGCCTGCTGGTGCTGGACACCGAGATGGGCGACGAACTGCGTTCGGTGCATTCGCTGTCGGGCGGCGAAACCTTCCTGGTCTCGCTGGCACTGGCCCTGGGCCTGGCCTCGATGGCGTCCAGCACCTTGCGTATCGAGTCGCTGTTCATCGACGAAGGCTTCGGCAGCCTCGACCCCGAGTCGCTGCAACTGGCCATGGATGCCCTCGACGGCCTGCAGGCCCAGGGCCGCAAGGTGGCGGTGATCTCCCACGTACAGGAAATGCACGAACGCATCCCGGTGCAGATCCAGGTGCGCCGCCAGGGGAACGGCCTGAGCGATGTCGAGGTGAGCGGGTGATTCTCTACTCGTTCCGCCGCTGCCCGTGGGCCATGCGCGCGCGCCTGGCCCTGCGCTATGCGCAGTGCCCGGTGGCGATCGTCGAAGTGGCGATGAAAAACAAACCGGCCGAGCTGCTGGCCCTGTCGCCCAAAGGCACGGTGCCGGTGCTCGATACCGGAGATGGGGTGCTGGAAGAGAGCCTGGATATCATGCGCTGGGCCCTTGCCCGGCATGACCCAGAGGACTGGCGCCTGCTGGCCGACCCGGCAGCAGCGCAACGGGCCGATGCACTGATCGCCCGCAACGACAGCACGTTCAAGGCTCAGGTGAACCTTTACAAGTATGCCGAGCGCTACCCCGAGCACTCCCGGGAGCATTACCGGCAACAGGCCGAAGCATGGCTCGCAGAGCTGGAAGACCTGCTCGAAGGCAGGCCTTACCTGCTGGCCGATCACCCGAGCCTCGCCGATGCCGCCTTGCTGCCCTTGATGCGCCAGTTTGCCGGGGTCGAACCGCAGTGGTTCGCCGAGGCGGCTTATCCGCGGGTGCGGAGCTGGTTGCAGGGCTGGCTGGAATCGGACCTGTTCAAGGCCGTCATGGCCAGGTGAGGCATCTCAAAGCGCCAGGATCGGCGCCGACATCAACAACAGCACTACCGCCGTGATACGCCACATCATGCTCTGCCCCTTGGAGAGTCAAAAATTTAGCGTCAAATTAAATCACATGGCGTTGTGCTATTACCAATGGCTTTACACACTCAATTGGAGTGCTTGCTCAGGGCAGCGTGGAAGTGCGCGCTCTGTTGCAGGTATTTGTCGGTGTAGCTGTGGGTAGTAGACGGCTTGCTACTGTGCTCGGCTTGGGCGTGCGCTGGGAGCACGACCGAGGCGGAGATGGCGGAAGCGGCGATGAGCGAGAAGAGATTGAAGTTCATGTGGGCTGACCTCGACTTCGGTGGTTTGACGTTGGCCCGTCGGGGCCTTGGGTCAAAACTTACGCCGATGCAGCCGCTGGCTGAAATTCATTGCGGCAGTAGCGAATATCACGGCAATCGATAATTGCCTCGCCCTGCACTCTGCCTGTGGGCGCGGCGGTGCGCCGCTGCGATTTACCCGCGAAGATGACACCTTGGTGCCTGGCACGGGCTATGCCCGTGTTCGCGGGTAAACCCGCTCCCACAGGAATCGCGCAGCTGTTTGAATGGCGAGCAAGACAGTTGCCCCCACAAGCAAGGCGCATCACTCGAGGAACTTGAGGTCCGACGGCGCCGGCTGGTCGAACTTCTGCACGGTCTGGCCCAGGGTGCCCTTGCGCGGATCACGTTGCATCACCACGATCTGGTTGCTCTTCTGGTTGGCCACCAGCAGGAAGTCGCCACTGGGGTCGAGGGTGAACTCCCGGGGATGATCGCCCTCCACCGAACGGCGCTGCAGCAGGGTCAGCTGACCGTCGTCCTTGCCCACCGCATACACCACGATCTCGTTGGCCGTGCCACGGTTGCTGACATAGAGGAAACGGTCATCCGCCGACAGATGCAGCCCGCCGGCGGCCTTGGCGGCGGGGTCCTTGAGGTCGGTCAGCGGCAAGCGTTGGCGCTCGCTGAGCGCGCCATCCTGCACATCGAAGACCACCACCTCGGCGCTCATTTCCAGGGTCAGGTAGGCGTGCTTGCCCTTGGCGTCGAACAGCAGATGACGTGGTCCGCTACCCGGCGGCAGCTCGACCGAGGCCGGGATTGCCGGGGTCAAGGGGTGCTCCGGACTGGCGCCGTCATAGCGATAGATGAACACCTTGTCCGCGCCCAGGTCGCAGGCGTACAGGTGGCGACCATCGGGCGACAGCACCAGCGAATGCACATGGGCACCGGCCTGGCGCTCGGGGTTGACCTTGCTCGGCGAATGCCGCGCCTGCTGCACCACCGCTTTGAGCTTGCCGTCCTTGGCCACCGGGATCACCACCAGGCTGCCGCCGGGGTCGGGGGCGACGGCGTAGTTGGCAACGAACAGGTAGCGCTGGTCATGGCTGAGGCTGGCGTGGGTCGGCTCGTCGCCCTGGCTGGGCACCTGGTTCAGCGGCTTTATCTCGCCCTTGGCGCTCAGCGAAAAGCTGCTGGCATGGCCTTGCGCAGTCTCGTTGACCGCGAACAGCAGGCGCTGGTCGGCGGACAGCACCAGCCATGATGGGCTGACAGCCTTGACCACCTGCTGGGGCTTGGCATCGATGTGGCCGTTGCGCTCATCAAAGCCGTAACGGTAGATACCCTGGCTGGTGCCATCGGTGTAGCTGCCCACCAGCAAGGTGGCGGCGTGGGCATTGATTGCAAGGGTCATGAGGCTAGCGGTCAGCAGGCGCGTCCAGGTCCGATTCATCGTCTTCTTCATCCGGGGCTCGGAAAGCACTCATACAGACTAGACGATGCTCGCCCTCGGCAGAGGCCAGCTGCCAGTCGTCGCCCGCGCCGGTGGCGGCGGCGACTTGCTCGGGGGTGAAGGTCCAGCGGCGCAGCTGGCGGCCGTCCATGCACTCGATCACAAGGCCGGTTTCGTCGAAGGTGAAGTCGAAGGCGTGCAGGCCGTCGATCAGCAGCATGTCGCAGGCTGCGAGGGTGGTGGCGAGGGTCATGGGGATACCTAGGGAAAGAAGGCGGCCATTATATCCTCTGGAGCCACTGCACAGGCTGTCGACTTGCCCACCGTGGGAGCGGGCTTGCCCCGCGATGACGTCGGCCTGGGCATCATCTACGCCTGGTCGACCGCCATCGCGGGACAAGCCCGCTCCCACGCTCATTCGTCAGTGGGCGAAGATCGACCCGCCCTCCTTGCCCGCCAGCTTCTCCGGCTTGATCAGGAACCGCGCCAGCGCCGGCAGCAGCCACAATGCGCCGAACATGTTCCACAGCAGCATGAAGGTCAGCATCAGGCCCATGTCGGCCTGGAACTTGATGGCAGAGAAGATCCAGGTGCACACGCCGATGGCCAGGCACAGGCCAGTGAACAGCACCGCCTTGCCGGTGGAGCGCAGCGTCTGGTAGTAGGCCTCCTGCAGTGGCAGGCCTGCGCGCAGGAAGCTCTCCAGCCGGCTGTAGATGTAGATGCCGTAGTCCACGCCGATCCCCACACCCAGCGCCACCACCGGCAGCGTGGCAACCTTCACGCCAATGCCCATGAACGCCATCAGCGCGTTGCCCAGCACCGAGGTGAGCACCAGCGGCAGCACGATGCACAGGGTGGCGGCAAAGGAGCGGAAGGTGATCATGCACATCACCGCCACGCACAGGTAGACCAAGATCAGGATGGTCAGCTCGGCCGACTTGATCACTTCGTTGGTAGCCGCCTCGATCCCGGCGTTACCCGCCGCCAGGAGGAACTGCAGGCCGTCCTTGTTGTGGCTGTCGGCAAAGGCCTTGGCCGCGGCGGTGACCCGCTCCAGGGTTTCGGCCTTGTGGTCGTTGAGGAACACCAGCACCGGTGCCAGCGAGCAATCGCCGTTGTACAAGCCGTCGGCACGGGCGATGGAGTTGTTGAGGATGCCCGGGTTGCGCGACAGCGTCTCCCACTTCAGGCTGCCTTCGTTCATGCCCTTGATGACCTGTTTGGACACGGTCACCAGGGAGATGGTCGATTGCACGCCCGGGGTGTTGTCCATGGTCCACATCAGTTCGTCGATGGGTGCCATGGTCGAGTGGATCGAGCAGCTCTCGGCCGGGGTCTTGACCATGATCACCAGCACGTCGGAACTGGTCGAGTAGTTGCTGATGATGAAGCTGTTGTCCTGGTTGTAGCGCGAGTCGGGGCGCAGCTCCGGGGCACCCTGGTCGAGGTCGCCGATCTTCAGGTTCTGGCTGTACCAGAGGCCGCCGGCGAAGGCCAGCAGCGCCAGCACGATGGACACCGGCGCCACCTTGGGGCTGGCGAAGTTGGCCAGCAGGCGCCAGAACGGGTGCTCGCGGGTAGCGTCCTTCTTGCTGCGCTCGATGGCCTTCTGGCTGATGCCGACATAGCTGATGGCCACGGGCAGCAGGATCAAGTTGGTGAAGACGATCACCGCCACGCCGATCGAGGCGCCGATGGCCAGCTCGCGAATCACCCCGATATCGATGATCAGCAGGGTGATGAAGCCCACTGCGTCGGCCAGGATGGCAATCATGCCCGGCAGGAACAACTGGCGGAAGGTACGCCGGGCCGCGGTCAGGGCATTGTCGGCGTCACTGGACTGCAAGGCGATGCCGTTGATCTTCTGCACGCCGTGGGAGATGCCGATGGCGAAGATCAGGAACGGCACGAGCATCGAATACGGATCGAGTCCGAAGCCCACCGCATGCATCAGCCCCAGCTGCCAGACCACCGCCACCAGGGTGGTGATCAGCACTGCGATGGTGCTGCGGATGCACCAGGTGAACCAGTACAGCAGCGCCCAGGTGATCACCAGCGCGATGCCGAAGAACATCGCCACCATCAGCAGGCCGTCGATCAGGTCGCCGACCTTCTTGGCGAAGCCGACGATGTGGATCTTGACGTTGGGGTTCTGCGCCTGGAACTTGTCGCGGATCTTTTCCTCCAGCTGATGGGAGAACTGCTGGTAGTCGAGCTTGACCTGTTTGCCTGGGTCCTGGGGGTCGGGGAAGCTCTCCAGCAACGGAATGTCGACGATGCTGGACTTGAAGTTGTTGGCCACCAGGCGCCCGACCTGGCCGGACTTGAGCACGTTGTCGCGCAGGGTGTCGAGGCTGCCCTGTGAGCCGTTGTAGGTGTTGGGGATCACCTCGCCGCCGGAGAAGCCCTCTTCGGTGACTTCGCTCCAGCGCACGCTGGGGCTCCACAACGACTTGAGACCGGCGCGGTCGACGCCGGGAATGTAGAACACCTCGTCATGGATCTGGCGCAGCGTCTCCATGTAGTCCTTGTCGAAGATGTCACCGTTGACCGCCTCCACCGAGATGCGCACGGTGTTGCCGAGGTTGGCCAGGTCGTTGCGGTGCTCCATCATCTGCTCGATGAAGGGGTGCTGCAGCGGGATCATCTTTTCGAAACTGGTGGACGGGCGGATCTGCGTGGCCTGCCAGAACAGGAACAGGCTCACCAGCACGCAGATGGCGATGACCATGGGGCGGTTGTTGAAGATCAGGCGTTCCAGCAGGGTGGCCTTGTCCTTGTGCTGCATGTCGAAGCTCTCCCGGCTGGTCATGGGCGTGCCTCCTGGGTGCCGTCGGCCGATGCCAGGTGCACACCGCCCTGCCCTACCAGCAGCAGGCCGCCGCCGGCAAGGCCGCTGACCCCGGCCAGGGCGACGCGGTCGGCGCGGTTGCGCACGCTGAAGGTCTGCCCGTCGTCATGGCTGCGCAGCACACTGCCGCCGTTGCCGACCAGCACCACGCTGCCGTCCTCGAGAAGCGTAGCGCTTGCCAGGCCGAATTCGAGCGGGCCACGCTCGGCCTTGAGCTCGATCGGCTGCCAGCTGTCACCGAAATCGGTGGATCGGAACAGGTTGCCGCGCAAGCCGTAAGCCAGCAGGGTGTTGGGCTGGGCAGTACCGATCACGCCAAAGAACGAGCCCTCATAGGGGCTTTCGACTTTCGACCAGCTCTGGCCGTTGTCGCTGGAGCGGAACATGCTGCCCTGCTCGCCGACGATGAACAGGCCGGCGTCCTTCACCAGGGTGATGGCGTTGAGGTGCAATTGGTCGGGGTTGTCCAGGCGCTCGCCGACGTCTTGCCAATGCTGGCCCCCGTCGAGGGTTTCGAGCACCGCGCCATAGGCGCCGACGGCAAAACCCTGTTGCGCGTCGAGCATGCGCACATCGAGCAGCGGGGCTTCGCGGGAACGGTCTTCGAACTGCTTGCTCCAGGTCGCGCCGCCGTCGCTGCTGGCGAGGATCTGCGCGTCATGGCCAACGGCCCAGCCGCGCTTGTCATCGAGGAAGAACACGGCGGTGAGCAGTTGCCGGGTGGGTACCCGGGCCTGGGTCCAGGTCTTGCCCTGGTCGTCGGAGAACAGGATATGGCCGCGATCGCCAACCACCACCAGGCGCTTGCCTGCGTGGGTGGCACCGATCAACAGGCTCTGGCTGGCCTTGGCCGACTCGACCGAGTATTCCTCGGCGGCGACCGCCGCATCGACGCTGCCCGCCCATGCCGCCAGTGCCAGCGCCAGCATCGCGCTGGCCGCCAATGGCCAGGCGCCGTGCCGGCCCCGTGCCGTGATCCGCTCTCTCATGACTGCCCCCTGTTGTGTTCTTGTGCTGGGTCAATCTATTGCCAGGTGCCGAGGAACCCTGTTCCAGAGCCCTGGAATAGCTTTGGGGCATCCTATCGGGGTAATCCGGCAGAAAACAACGAGCGGGACGTTATGTTTTGTTAACCACTGAAAACAACTGGGGCCGCTTTGCGGCCCTTCGCGGGTAAACCCGCTCCCACAGGGTTTCATGCAATCCCTGTGGGAGCGGGTTTACCCGCGAAGGGCTGCGCAGCAGCCCCAAGGGTCTCAAGCGAGACTTTTGCTCACCACCTCATACACATCACTGGACAGCGCGCCCGAAGCCAGGATCCGCTCCAACTCACCCTTCATCAGCGCCTGACGCTTATCGTCATACTTGCGCCAGCGGGTCAGCGGCGCCAACTGGCGCGAAGCGATCTGCGGGTTCAGTGCATTGAGCTCGATCACCAGGTCCGCCAGGAAGCGATACCCCGAACCGTCGGCGGCATGGAAGTTGACCAGGTTCTGCCCAGCGAAGGCCCCTACCAGCGCCCGCACCTTGTTCGGGTTCTTCAGGGTGAAGGCCGGGTGCTGCATCAGCGCCTTGACCCGCGCCAGCCCGCCCGGCAAGGCACTGGCCGCCTGCACGCTGAACCACTGGTCCATGACCAGCGGGTTGTCCTTGAAGTGCTCGGCGAAGGTTTCCAGGGCCTTGGCCCGCTCGGCCTCGAACGGCGAGTTGACCAGCACCGCCAGGGCCGTCAGGCGCTCGGTCATGTTGTCGCACTGATCGAACTGCTCCAGGGTCGCTTCCACGACCTGCGGCTTGCCGCTCAACATCAGGTACGACAGCGCAATGTTCTGCAGGCTGCGGCGCGCGAAGTGCTCGGCAGAGGCCACGTAAGGGGTCTTGCGCGACACGTCGCGGTTGGCCTGGTAACGGGCCCACAGGGCGTCAAACAACTGCTCGGCGATCTGCAGGCGGGCAAACTCGCGGGCAGTGTGGATGGCGTCCACATCGGCTACCTGGCTGATCTCAGTGAGGTAGGCCTCGCCCGGCAGCGAGAGCATCTCGGCGACCATGGCAGGGTCCAGCGACTCGTTGCCAACCACAGTGCCCAGTGCAGTGATCAGGCGCTGGTCGAGGGTGAGCGCTTCGCCACGCTGGTGCTGGCCGATCAGCTCCTGGAGCACCTGCACCGACAACTGCTGCCCCGCTTCCCAGCGGTTGAAGCCGTCGCTGTCGTGCTGCATCAGGAACATCAGCTGGTCGCGGTCGTAGGGGAAGCTCAGCTTGACCGGCGCGCTGAAGCCGCGCAGCAGCGACGGCAGCGGCTGGCTGGCGATACCTTCGAAGGTGAAGGTCTGCTCGGCTTCGGTCACCGACAGCACGCGACTGGTGCCAGCGGCGGCGCTTTCGCCGACCAGGCGCAGCGGCAGGTCGTTGCCTTGGGCATCCAGCAGGCCCAGTGCCACCGGGATCACGAACGGCAGCTTCTCGACCTGCCCCGGGGTCGGCGGGCAGCTCTGGCGGAAGCTCAGGCTGTAGCGCTGCGCAGCGGCATCGTAAGCCTCGCTGACTTCCAGACGCGGGGTGCCGGCCTGGCTGTACCAGCGTTTGAACTGGCTCAGGTCGACGCCGTTGGCGTCTTCCATGGCCTTGATGAAGTCGTCGGTGGTCACCGCCTGGCCGTCATGGCGCTCGAAGTACAGGTCGCTGCCTTTGCGGAAGCCCTCGGCCCCCAGCAGGGTGTGGACCATGCCGACTACCTCGGCGCCCTTCTCGTACACCGTCAGGGTGTAGAAGTTGGAGATCTCGATGAAGCTGTCCGGGCGGATCGGGTGGGCCATGGGGCCGGCGTCTTCGGCGAACTGGTGGGTGCGCAGGTAGGCGACGTCCTCGATGCGCTTGACCGTGCGCGAGTTCATGTCGGCGCTGAACTCGGCATCGCGGTACACCGTGAAGCCTTCCTTGAGCGACAGCTGGAACCAGTCGCGGCAGGTCACGCGGTTGCCCGACCAGTTGTGGAAGTACTCGTGGGCGACCACGCCTTCGACGCGCTGGTGGGCGGCATCGGTGGCGGTCTCGGCACGGGCCAGCACACAGCTGGAGTTGAAGATGTTCAGGCCCTTGTTTTCCATGGCGCCCATGTTGAAGTCGTTGACCGCGACGATCATGAAGATGTCCAGGTCGTATTCACGGCCGTAGACCTCTTCGTCCCAGCGCATCGACTTCTTCAGACTGACCATGGCGTGGTCGCACTTGTCGAGGTTCTCTTCCTCGACATAGATGCGCAGGGTCACGTCACGGCCGGACTGGCGGGTGAACTCACTCTCGACACACCACAGGTCACCCGCCACCAGGGCGAACAGGTACGCCGGCTTCTTGAACGGGTCTTCCCAGGTGGCCCAGTGGCGGCCGTCTTCGGCCGGCCCGCTGCCAATCGGGTTGCCATTGGACAGCAGCACCGGGTAGCGATGCTGCTCGGCGATCACCGTGGTGGTGAACACGCTCATCACGTCCGGGCGGTCGAGGTAGTAGGTGATCTTGCGGAAGCCCTCGGCCTCGCACTGGGTGCAGAACATCTTGCCGGACTTGTACAGGCCTTCCAGCGCGGTGTTGCTTTCCGGGTGGATCTTCACGCTGGTGTCGAGGGTGAAGCGCTCGGTTTTCGGCTGCAGGCTCAGGCTGCTGTCGTCGAGCTGGTAGTCGCCCGCCTGCAGTTCCTGGTCATCCAGCGAAGCGCGCAGCAGCTCGAGCTGCTGGCCGTCGAGCACCAGCGGCGGCAGGCCGGCACCGCGCTCGGGGTTGCGGCGCATGACCAGTTGCGCGTGCACCAGCGTGTGGTCCTCGAACAGCTCGAAGGTCAGGTGCGTCTCGTCGATCAGGTACTCGGGGGCCTGATAGTCCTTGAGGTAGATCACTTGCGGTTGTTCGGTACGCATGGTGACGATCCTTTACTGGAGCACGGCCAGTTGATAGGCCGTGTACTTGCGAATGTTGATCACGCCGGTGTCGAAGATCAGGTACTGGCCCTTGATGCCCAGCAGCGTGCCTTCCACGACCGGGTCCTTGTCGAGGTTGAAGCTGACGATCTTTTTCGGGTAAGCCTCGACCGGGTAGCGCATCTGCACCACCTCGGCGTCGGGCAGCGGCTGGATGGCCTGCAGGCCAAAGCGCTCCTGCAGCCCACGGATACCCTCGGCGCAGGCGTCGAAAATCTGTTCGCGGATGGCCACCAGGTCGAGCACCTCGGCATCGCCCTTGAGCAGTGCACGCCAGTTGGTGCGGTCCGGCACCTGGCTGCGCAGGATATCCTCGACCAGCCCGGACTGTTGCCGGGTGGCCACGCGCATGATCGGCAGCGCCTGGCTGGCGCCCTGGTCGAGCCAGCGGGTGGGCAGCTGGGTGGCACGGGTGATGCCGACCTTGATGCCCGACGAGTTGGCCAGGTAAACCACGTGGTCGGTCATGCAGAACTGCTCGCCCCAAGACGGCTCGCGGCAAGTGCCGGCGTCGTAGTGGCAGCGTTCCGGGGCCATGATGCACACGTCGCACTGGGCCAGCTTGGTCATGCAGGGGTAGCAGTAACCCTGGCTGAAGCTGGTCTTGGTGCGCTTGCCACAGTGGGTGCAGTGGATGGCGCCGAGGTACTCCAGACGGATCGACTGGCCGATCAGCGGGTTCACCGGCACCTGGGTATCGTCCAGGCGAAAACTGTATTGAACGACCGGTGCTTCCAGACGCACCGCCATCTTGCTCAAAGAGCCACGAGCGAGTTCGATCAATGTACCGAGTCCGACTTGAACAGGATGTTGGCGATCGGCGCAGACTTCGAC
This sequence comes from Pseudomonas sp. EMN2, assembly GCF_009650555.1. Classification (NCBI taxonomy): domain Bacteria; kingdom Pseudomonadati; phylum Pseudomonadota; class Gammaproteobacteria; order Pseudomonadales; family Pseudomonadaceae; genus Pseudomonas; species Pseudomonas sp. EMN2. The sequence goes on along the minus strand of NZ_VZZR01000090.1, from coordinate 13,163 downwards.
GCGCACTCTTGCGGGCCCATGTAGCCGGTGCGCTGGTCTTCGGGCAGGTTCTGGATTTCCCAGGCGATCACGGCCTGCAGCGACAGTTCTTTCTGCTCGGCGGTGAGCTTGCGGCCATCGGACCATTTGCCGATTTCGACGGCCGTTTTCAGGCTTTCGTAGATTTCGGGGGTGATGTTTTCGATCATTTGCGCAAAAGTGGACATGGTGTCTCCTCAGTCAGGCCGACAGTCTACGCCGCGCGAGCCATCCACCCAAGAGCCCGGTCAGGCAACCGATGAGCAACCCGCCCACGTGCGCGGCATTGGCGATCTGGCCGAAGCCGAGTTGGCCGACCACACCGCTCAGGCACACCAGCAGCCAGATCAGCATCATCGCCAGCACGCCCCGGGGCAGGCTGAACTGCGGGTTGGGCGCAAGCTTCTGGTACAGCCAGACATGCCCGAGCAAGCCGTACAGCACACCGGACAGGCCGCCGAACAGGCTCGGCCCGCTGGTGAAGTGCTGGGCCAGGTTGGACACCAGGCTGAACAGCAGGGTCAAGCACAGCAGCATCCACGGGCCCTGGCGCAGTTCGATGCGCTTGCCCAGCTCCCAGTACCACATACCGTTCATCGCCAGGTGCAGTACGCCGAAGTGCAGCAGCATCGGCGACACCAGCCGCCACCACTGGCCTTCGCCGAGTGCCTGCAGCAGCGGAGTGAAATACAGGTACTCGCCCTGCACCTGGAACGGCAGGAAGGTGAACCAGGCGATGGTGGTCAGGTTGTCGCCCAGGCCGGTCAGGCCGGCGACCACCAGGCTCAGGAACAACACCGTGGCGGTCACCTTGCAGGCGATGGCCTGTTCCTTCAAGGAAGGGGCAGCCGGCAGGCTGCCTTGCTCAGGCTCCGGGACGGCTTGCAGATCGGCATTGCCGTCGGGGTAGCGCGTGTACAGCTCGCGAACATCCTCGGCAATCGCCGGCGGCACCCACAGCACCTGCTCCTCGCCCTCCTCGACCACCCGGTGCGGCACCTGCAGGCGCCGCAGCAGGGCGACGAAACCGCTGAGGTCGACCGCCAGCGGCAGGCGCAGCACTTCGATCACATTCATTGATTGGCCTGTGGGCGTTCGACGTCGACCCAGACGAACTTGTGCGGGTCGATGCGGGTTTCGTCATCCAGCCGGTAGGCGGCCAGTTTGCCGTACAGCACGGCACTGTAGTCGAGGCAGGCCAGGTTGCCGCGGATCGGCGCCGGACGGCCGCTGCGCCAGTAGTGGCCGACGAACAGCAGCGGTTCGTCCTCGGTGTAGCGCAACAGGGCGTTCTTCTGGTGATGGCTGAGCGGCGCGCGCGCCACCTCGTCGGGCAACGCGTCGGGCTGGAAGACGATATCGCCGTAGGTCTGCGGGTCTTCTTCCCAGAACTTGGTGCGGAAGAAGGCGCGGGTCAGGCCATCGCCGCCGGTCAGCGTCAGGCCGTCCGGCAGGCGCATGTCGGTGCCGCGCAGCAGGCGATTGCACACGGTAGAGGCGAAGCTGCCGGACACGGCCGAAGCCTGCACGAAGTGCTCGTCGATGCAGCCGTTGTGGTACTGCTGGCGCAGCGGTTCGATCAACTGCGGGTCCCAGCAGGCGTGCACCAGGCGGAAACGCCCGGCGTCGACGAACAGCGGCAGCTCGTAGAACCACTGGATGAAGTCGTGCCAGTCGCCGGGGTGCTGGGCGAACTGGGTGAGAGTCTCGTCGATCAGCCGGGCATGCCGTGGCGTGTGCTCGCGCACGTAGGCCTTGCCACTGCCCGGCAGGGCCGGCGTAACCCAGCCCAGGGCGTTGTATTCGTGGTTGCCCATGATGCAGAAGGCCTGGCCGGCCTCGACCATGTCGTGGACGATGTGCAGCGCTTCGCGAATGCGCGGGCCGCGGTCGACGATATCGCCGAGGAACAGCGCCTGGCGCCGTGGGTGCCGCCAGACACCGCCGATGCGTTTGTAACCGAGGGCGTCGAGCAGGCGCTCGAGGGTCAGCGCACAGCCGTGCACGTCACCGATGATGTCGAAACTGCGCGCCGGATCGAGCATCAGTCGTCCCTGCCCCCCAGGCGGCTGCCCCAGCCAAGCTTGGTGCGGCAGACCTCGTAGTAGTTGTGGTCCAGCGGATGGATCAGGCGCAGCTTCTGCGGCTTCTTGCTCACCGTGATGGTGTCGCCGGGGGCGCAGGTGAAGTGGTTCTGGCCATCACAGGAGACCTGCGGGTAGATCTGCAGGTCGTTGGACACCACGATCTTCAGCTCGCTGTTGCCATCCACCACGATCGGCCGGCCCGACAGGGTGTGCGGGTACATCGGCACGATGACGATGGCGTCGAGCTTGGGGTGCATGATCGGCCCGCCGGCGGACAGCGCATACGCCGTGGAACCGGTGGGTGTGGCGACGATCAGGCCGTCGGCCTTCTGGCTGCAGACGAACTGGCCGTCGATGTAGATCTCGAACTCGATCATCCGCGTCGACTTGCCCGGGTGCAACACCACGTCGTTGAGCGCATCGCCCTGGCCGATGGCCTCGTGGTGGCGGCGCACTTCGGCCTGCAGCAGGAAGCGGTTCTCCACCAGATAATGGCCGTCGAGCACCTCGGCGACTTTCTGCTCCAGCTCATCGGGGCGGATGTCGGTGAGGAAACCCAGGTTGCCGCGGTTGATGCCTAGCACCGGGATGTTGTGCCGGGCCAGGGCGCGGGCGGCACCAAGCAGGCTGCCGTCGCCACCGACCACGATGACCAGGTCGCAGACCTCGCCCAGCAGCTTGCGGGTGGAGGTTTGCAGGCCGTGGCCCGGCAGCACTTCGGCGATGGTGTCCTCGAGGATCACGTGCAGGTGGCGCTCGAGGAGGAATTTTTTCAGTCGGCGAATGGTGTCGAGCACCTGGGAGCTGCCAAGGCGTCCGATGATACCGATATTGCGAAATTGCTCCATGGTGCTCCTGCAAGGCTCTGCGGCGGGGTGACTATGCCGGGATTATGGGCGAAAGCACCGGGCAGCGGCAAACCGGCTATGCTCGCGGGATGATGCCCTTCGCCGACCACGCCTCCCTGCCTCGCCAGTTGCGCCACCCCGCGGTGCGCGACCTGGCCTGGGTGCTGCTCTCGCCCCCGCTGCTGCTGGGCGGCCCGTGCCCGCAACGCCATCCGCTGGCCGGCAGTGCCTGGGCCGACGAACCGACGCGCCTGGCCAACTGGCTGCACGCACTGGATCGAGATCCCTCGCTGCTGCTCGAATGGCTGGCGCGCCTGAGCAGCCGCCGACTGGGCCTGTATTACGAATACCTGTGGCAGTTCGCCCTGCGCCAGGCCCCGGGCATCGAGCTGCTGGCGGCCAATCTGGCGATCCGCGAAGGCGGCCACACCTTGGGCGAGCTCGACCTGCTGCTGCGCGACCGCGACGGCGACCACCACCTGGAGCTGGCGATCAAACTCTACCTGGGGCCACCCGGCGGCGATGGGCTGGACCCGTCGCACTGGCTCGGGCCCGGCTGCCACGACCGCCTCGGCCTGAAACTGGCACACCTGGCCGGGCACCAGTTGCCGATGGCGACCCAGCCTTGCAGTCGCGCTGCCTTGCAGACATTGGGGGTTGTCGATGTGACTTCACACCTGTGGCTCGCCGGCTATTTGTTCTATCCCTGGCCCGGTCACGCCGACGCTCCGAAGGACGCCAACCCCACGCACTTGCGTGGGCGCTGGTTGCATCGACGCGACTGGGCGCGGTATCAGGCCGAAAATCCTTCGGCACGCTGGCGGCCCCTGCCCCGACATGCCTGGCTGGCGCCGGCCAGGGTGGCGGCGGATGAGGACTGGACGCAAAGCCAGTTCGCAGAGTGGCTGGCGGAGCTTGATCTGCATGCGCCGGCGCAGTTGCTGGTCAGGCTGGAGCAGGATGCGAATGGAATTTGGCTGGAGGCCGAGCGGGTATTTCTGGTGGCTGACAGTTGGCCGCAGCTGCCCAGCCCTTGAAGTTGACGGGAGCGGCCCTTTCGCGGGTAAACCCGCTCCCACAGATTCCCGCAACGCCCATGCCTCGTTTGCGCCAGTGGGAGCGGGTTTACCCGCGAAAGGGTCGCAAGCGACAACACCTATTTCACCGACCTGGCGCAACGCTTGATTCGCCACACCGATTAGAGTTGATCCTGAGCGCCAGCAAGAGCGCCAATTGCAACCTGATGACGAGGATCCACCATGGTTTCATCCACCCCTGCCGCCCATTACTCGCGGCTGTCGATCGCCCTGCACTGGCTGATGCTGGTGCTGCTGGCCGCCGTCTACGCCTTCATCGAGCTGCGTGGCCTGTTCCCCAAGGGCAGCGCCGAACGCGATGTGATGAAGGATCTGCACTTCATGCTTGGCCTGAGCGTGTTCGTGCTGGTGTGGCTGCGCCTGGCCCTGCGCCTGTCGCGCCCCACCCCACCGATCGTGCCCAAGCCACCGGCCTGGCAGACCGGGTTGTCGCACCTGGTGCACCTGCTGCTGTACCTGATGATGATCGGCCTGCCGCTGGCCGGCTGGGCGATCCTCAGCGCCGCCGAGAAACCGATCCCCTTCTATGGCCTGGAACTGCCGGCCATCGTCGCCCCGGACCCGGACCTGGCCAAGTTCATCAAAGGCTGGCATGAGCGCATCGGCAGCTGGGGCTACTGGTTGATCGGCCTGCACGCCCTGGCCGGGCTGTATCACCACTACGTGCGCCGCGACAACACCCTGCTGCGCATGCTGCCCTACAAGTAACCGCGTCGCCCCTGCAGGCCGCCGGTGTGGAGGAAGACCAGACGGGTGCCGGGCGCGAAGCGTCCGGCCTCGACCTGGTCGCGCAGGGCCAGCAGCGCCTTGCCAGTGTACAACGCCTCCAGCGGCATGCCGGACTGCCGCTCGGTCGCCTCGATGAATGCCAGCAGCTCGGCATCGATCCGGGCAAAGCCCCCACGGCTCGCTTCATGCAGCGTGTATCCGTGCGGGCCCGCCAGGGCCGCGACGGTTTGCGGCACGCCATGATCCAGGGGCACGGCCAGGGCGCCATGCACTGCATGCTTGCCCTGCTCCGCCAGCACCAGCCCCGCCAGGGTGGTGCCGGTGCCGGCGGCCAGCCACCAGGCGTCGTAGTCCTGCCAACCCAGCACGTCCAGTTGCGCCCGGCACTGCTCGACGATCAGCGCGCAGCCTTGGGCACCGGCGGGGCCGCCGCCGCCTTCGGGGATGCAGTGCCAGCGCGGATAACGGGCCTGCCAGGGCTGCCAGAAACCCGCCTGGTGGCGGTCTCGGTAACCTGCGAAACCCAGCCAGTGCAACTGCATGCCCAGCGCCCGAAGGTCGCGCACGGTCGGCGTGTCCTGCTCATGGCCACGCAGCAGCCCCGCGGTGGCGAAGCCGAAGCGCTTGCCGGCAGCGGCCAGGGCATGCAGGTGGTTGGAGTGGTTGCCGCCCAGGCTGATCAGGCCCGGTGATCCGGCTTGCCGGGCTTCGAGCAAGTGGTGGCGCAGCTTGAACCATTTGTTGCCGCTGATCAGTGGGTCGATCAGGTCAAGGCGCAGGACGGCGGCCTCCAGAGCGGCTTGTTGGAGCCAGGGCAGGTCGAGGCGTTGCAGGGGGGCTTGGGAGAGGTCGAACTCGGGCATGGCGCGAGTTTATCAGTTGCCTGGACAAACGCATCGCGGGGCAAGCCCGCTCCCACGATACTTCGTGGGAGTGGGCTTGCCCCGCGATTGCGATGGATCAGAGCTCGGCAGCCAACCTCGAGCCCTGGTTGATCGCACGTTTGGCATCCAGCTCGGCAGCCACGTCGGCGCCACCGATCAGGTGCACCGATTGCCCTGCTGCCAACAGCCCTTCGTGCAACTCGCGCAGCGGGTCTTGCCCTGCGCAGACGACGATGTTGTCCACCGCCAGCAACTGCGGCTCGCCGTCACCGACGCGCAGGTGCAAGCCGGCATCGTCCACGCTCAGGTACTCGACGCTGTTGAGCATCTGCACCTGCTTGTTCTTCAGCCCCGTGCGGTGGATCCAGCCGGTGGTCTTGCCCAGGCCGTCACCGACCTTGGTTTTCTTGCGCTGCAGCAGGTACACCTGGCGCGCCGGGGCATGCGGCTCGGGCTTGATACCGGCCACGCCGCCACGGGCCTGCAACTGGCCGTCGATGCCCCACTCCTTCCAGAACGCCTCGCGGTCCTGGCTGGTGGCCACACCCTGGTGCACCAGGTACTCGGACACATCGAAACCGATCCCCCCGGCGCCGATCACCGCCACCCGCTCACCCACCGGCTTGCGCTCCAGCAGCACGTCCAGGTAGCTGAGCACCTTGGCGTTGTCTATGCCGGGAATGGCCGGGGTGCGCGGCGCAATGCCGGTGGCCAGGATGACCTCATCGAAACCGCCCTCGACCAGCGCCGCCACATCGACGCGGGTATTGAGTCGCAGGTCGACGCCAGTGCTCTTCACCTTGTTGCGGAAATAGCGCAGGGTCTCGAAGAACTCCTCCTTGCCCGGCACACGCTTGGCCACATTGAACTGCCCGCCGATTTCGCTGGCGGCATCGAACAGGGTCACCTGGTGCCCACGCTCGGCAGCCACGGTGGCGGCAGCCAGGCCGGCAGGGCCGGCGCCGACCACGGCGATGCGCTTGACGTTGAGCACTGGCAGGTAGTTGAGTTCGGTCTCGTGACATGCGCGTGGGTTGACCAGGCAACTGGTCAGCTTGCCGCCGAAGGTGTGGTCCAGGCAGGCCTGGTTGCAGCCGATGCAGGTGTTGATCTCGTCGCCGCGGCCTTGCGCGGCCTTGTTGACGAAGTCCGGGTCGGCCAGGAACGGCCGGGCCATCGACACCATGTCGGCGTCACCTTCGGCCAGCACGGCCTCGGCCACCTCAGGGGTGTTGATGCGGTTGGTGGTGATCAGCGGAATGCTCACCGCGCCGCGCAGCTTGGCGGTGACCTTGCTGAATGCCGCACGCGGCACTTTGGTGGCGATGGTCGGAATGCGCGCCTCGTGCCAGCCGATACCGGTGTTGATCAGGGTTGCGCCGGCCTGCTCGATGGCCTTGGCCAGCAGCACGATCTCTTCCCAGTTGCTGCCGCCCTCGACCAGGTCGAGCATCGAAAGGCGGAAAATGATGATGAAGTTCGGCCCGACTGCCTCGCGGGACCGGCGCACGATCTCCACCGCCAGGCGCATGCGGTTCTCGTAGCTGCCGCCCCAGCGGTCGCTGCGATGGTTGGTGTGGGCCGCCAGGAACTGGTTGATGAAGTAGCCTTCCGAACCCATGATTTCGACGCCATCGTAGCCGGCGCGCTGGGCAAGGCTGGCACAGGTGACGAAGTCGGCGATCTGCTTCTCGATGCCCTCCTCGTCCAGCTCCTTGGGCTTGAACGGGTTGATCGGGGCCTGGATGGCACTGGGCGCCACTTGCTTGGGGCTGTAGGCATAGCGGCCGGCGTGAAGGATCTGCAGGCAGATCTTGCCACCGGCTGCATGCACGGCCTCGGTGACGATCCGGTGCTTGTCGGCCTCGGCTTCGGTGCTCAGCTTGGCCGCGCCGGAATACACCCCACCCTCGTCGTTGGGGGCGATGCCGCCGGTGACCATCAGGCCGACGCCACCGCGGGCACGCTCGGCGAAGTAGGCCGCCATGCGCTCGAAGCCGCCTGGGCGCTCTTCGAGCCCGGTGTGCATCGAGCCCATCAGCGTACGGTTGCGCAAGGTGGTGAAGCCCAGGTCGAGTGGGGCCAGCAGGTGCGGATAGGGGGTGTTGGCCATGGATAAGCTCCACAGGTGGCGTGATCACGGAATGCGGGAGCCTCGAAGGCGGGCCCCGTCGTTTGTCTGTGGCCGACATTAAACAGGCGTTTGAATGCGCTCAATGATCGAAACTGACAACTTATTGATCCTGCTGCACAGCAGGCTTACCCTAACCTCCTCTTTCCCCACTGCGCTGAACCGCTCCATGCGAAAACTGCTAGCCGGCGCCCTGGCGCTGGTCATCATCGCCGGCCTTTGCGGCTATGGCTTCTGGACCCTGCAACGACCGGAAGGCCACTACCTGTCCGACCTGCGTATCGAGCTGGCGCTCAACCAGGGGGTGCCGGGCGAGCACGGCAACCTCCTGGGCGTGGAGCCGCTGCTCTACCCAGGCGATTACCAGAACCTTGCGCGCCTGCACCGCAAACTGTCGGCGTACCTGCAACAGGCCCGCGACCAGGGCCTGGTGAATGCCCGTACCGTGGTGGTGCTGCCCGAACATATCGGCACCTGGCTGTGGGCCCGTGGCGAGAAGAACGAGCTGTACCAGGCCACCCGCGACCGCGAGGCCTGGCAATGGCTGGAGTTGAGCAACCCGCTGCGCTACGGCCTGGCGATGCTGTCGGCCAGCGGCGACGACCGACGCAGCGATGCGCGCCTGCGCATGAAGGCCGCGCAGATGGCCGCCGATTACCAGCAGCTGTTCGGCGGCCTGGCGCGGGAATTCGGGGTCACCCTGGTGGCCGGCTCGATCGTATTACCCGCCCCCTACGTGAAGAACGGCGTGCTGCATGCCGGCAGCGGCCCGCTGTTCAACAGCAGCCTGGTGTTCGCCGGTGACGGCAGCGTGCTGGGGCAACCGCAACTCCAGCGCTACCCGGACAGCGAAACCCGCCGCTACATCCACCATGGCCGCCAGCAGCCGCTGCAGGTGCTGCAGACGCCCGCCGGGCGCCTGGGCGTGCTGGTCGGCAGTGACAGCTGGTACCCGGACAACTACCGGCTGCTGGCCGGGCAGTCGGTGCAGTTGATCGCCAACCCAGTGTTTCTCAGCGGCAAGCAGCGCTGGCAACTACCCTGGCGCGGCAACCGTCACCAAGCCGCGGCGGCCGAACTGCCGTTGCAGCGTGGCGAGGTCAGCGAGCAGGAGGCCTGGCAACGGCTGACCCAGGCGGCCAGCGACGGCGCTACCAGCATGAGCGTGTTCTTGCGCGGACAGTTCTGGGAGCAGAGCGGTGGCGGCCAGGGCTTTGCCAGCGAAGCCGGCACCTTGTGGGCGGGCAGCGCCAGCCAGGGCGCCCGCCTGCTCAACCTGTGGCTGTAACGCCATGCCCCGTCAGCGCGTGCGCCTGGGCGAGTTGTCGGTAGGCTTCGTCCAGCCCCTGGCCGAAGCGCTCGGCCAGCTCGGCCACGATCCGCAGCCACTGCTGCTGCGTTATGGGCTGGACAATCGGCGCCTGGCCGAACCCGGGGCACGCCTGTCGATCCCACGCTACATGCACCTGGGCCACGCCGCCATCGCCTTGTGCGCCGAGCCTGCCCTGGGTTTGCACATGGGCCAGCTCAGCCGCCTGGCCCAGGCCGGGTTGGCCGGCGTCACCGCTGCCCAGGCGCCGACCCTCGGCGAGGCCGCACGTACGCTGCTGCGCTTCGAACCGCTGTATGCCGCCAACTACCGTGGCCAGTCGAGCTTTCACCAAGACCCGCAAGGCGCCTGGCTGCGCTTCTACTCCATCAGCCCGTACAACGCCTACAACCGCTTCGTGGTCGACTCGCTGCTCGGCGGCTGGCTGGCGCAGTTGTCGAACCTGGCCGGCAAGCCGATTCAGGCCGAGCGGCTGGAGATCGAGTTCGAAGCGCCGGCTTATGCCGATCAATACCAGCGCCTGTGCAGCACCACCGTGCAGTTTGGCGCCCCGGCCAACCAGTTGCGCCTGGGCCAGGCCACCCTGGCCCTGGCCAACCCGCAACACTGCCCGAGTACCTGGCAGCACCTGTTGCAGCTGTGCGAAACGGAACTGGCCCAGCGCACCCGGGTACGCAGCCTGGGCGAACGCATCACCCACCTGCTGGGGCCGCTGCTCAATGGCGGCCGCGAACCGGATCTGGAGGAAGTGGCGCAGCACCTGCAGATGCCCACCTGGACCCTGCGGCGCAAACTCGCCGAAGAGGGCACGCGCTATCGCAACCTGCTCAACGACACACGCCGCGACCTGGCCGAGACCTATATCCGCGACACGGAGCTGGCCTTCGGCGAAATCGCCTATCTGTTGGGGTTTGCATCGGCCGAAGCCTTCCAGCGCGCATTCAAGCGCTGGACGGGCGTAACGCCGGGGGAGTATCGCCGCCATCAGCGGCAGGTGGGTTAGAGCTCGGTGGCGTCGTCTGCCGGCTCTGGCACATCCAGTTCATAAGCCTGGAATTCGAGCAATTCTTCCTGGTAGTCGTCCATTTGCCTGCTTCCTCGTTCTTCATTCATGGGTTCAACCGCCACCCTAAGCGCAACGGATGACGGAACCATTACAGCCCCATGAACGGTAAACGTAGCAGGCCTGCAGGAAGTTAGCGACAGCTCAAGGCGAGGCCGGTGTCGCTTCGCTCTGCGCAGGCTGTTGCTGGACCTGGATCGGGGCCGCCTCGACGGGCGGAGCAACCGGTTGCGAACCGTGGCTGTCATCCACCACCGGGGCTGCTGGCGCTTCGTGAACGGGCACGGCGGCGGCCGGTTCTGGAGCGGCAGGCGCGCTGGCCTCGACCGCAGCAGGCACGGCCACCGGGGCGCTTGCCGCCAGCGGCGCCGCATCTGGCTGGGCGGGTGCCAGCGAGGTTGGCGCAGGTTCGGGCAACCCCAAGGCCGGCGCTGGTTTCTCCACTTTCGGCGGCTCAGCAGGGGTATCGGCCTTCTTCACCTTTTTCGGCTTCGGCAGGTAGCCCTCCACCAAGGCGAAATAACGCTCGTAGAACTGTGGCGCGGCCACCGTCTCGCTCGCGACCTTGACCATCGAGTCGTCGCTCGAGCCGATCGGCATCGACACCGAGCCCAGCACCCCGACCCCCAGGCTGGCAGAGGTGTTGGATTTTTTCAGGGTGTAGCGGTCCTGCAGGGCGTTGGCGAACATGGTCGAACGCTGCTTGTCGCTCATGTCCGGCACGCAGGTGATGTTGAAGCTGATCTGCATGTGGTTTTCGGCGTTCTGCTGAAAACTCTTGTTGCCGGCCACCTGGTTGGCATCGCTGCTGGTGATGATGTAACCCTGGCTGAGCAGCGCACGCCGGGCAGCTTCGCAGGAGCCCGCTTCGCTGACCGGGAAACTGCGTGAGAAGGTGCCCGAGTCGTCGAAGCTCTCGTGCTCGTACACGGTAGCCTTCTTCGAGGAGCAACCGGATACGCCCGCCAGCACAAGGGCCAGCCCGAGCGCACCGTAGACGGATGATCTGGACATCGTGAATTCCGGGTAAATCGAACGGTGCCTATTGTGCAACACATCCACAAGCCACCGAAACCTTGAAAGGGCCGACATTGTGCAAGGTTCATGTAAAGGCGTGGATAACGCCGGCCGAAGCAACGGGAATCTTCTCGCGATCATTAGCGATTTCTCGCACAGCGGTAACAAAAACCTCCTAACCAGAAAGGGAAATTCCCTCGCTAGACTCATTCGCCCGTTCGAATGCCCAAGGAAATCGCTGATGAAGAATCTGCCGGTCCGCCTGAAACTGCTGCTTAGCCTCGCCCCACTGGTCTTGCTGGTGGCCCTGCTCGTCCTGACCGCAATCTTCGCCCTCGGCACCCTGACCCATCAGGCTGAACGCCTGGTCTCGGTCAACTACATTCTCGACAACCTCAACGACATCCGCGCTACACAGATGGCCTATGCACTGAGCGGTGAACATGCAGAGCTGGAAAACCTGCGCCAGGCCTACCGAAAGGTGAACAGGCTGATCGACGAGAACCTGACGCAGATGCCCTACCCCGAGGCGCAGGCCCATCTTGGTGCCACCCGCAAGATCATGGGCAACTACATGAACTACCTGCAGCACAGCCTCGAGACAGGTACCGAGACATTGGCCGGCCCCACGGGCAAACAGCTCACCACACAAGTGCTGGCGGCCATCGAGCACGTCAACCAGCTCATCACCCAGCAGAACCAGGTCAGTGCCACCGAGCTCGGGCAACGCACGCGCCTCATGCTCGCCGTGTTCTGCGGCACACTGCTGCTGGCCTGCCTGGTAGCCTGGTTGCTGATCCGGCAGATCTGCGCCCCCCTGCAACAGGCCCTGGACATGGCCCGGCGCATTGGCGAAGGCGACTTGAGCGCCAGCGACCTTGGCCCACGCCGCGATGAATTCGGCCAGCTGCTCCAGGCCCTTGAGCGCAGCAGCGCCAATCTGCGTGGCATCCTGCGCCGAATCGGCCAGGCCTGCGGGCAGCTTTCACAGGCCTCGGCGGCCTTGGCTTGCGTGATCGAACGCACCAGCAGCGGCGCCGCCAGCCAGCAGAGCGAAACGCGCCAGGTGGCGGCGGCCATGAGCCAGATGGCCTGCGCCGTGCAGGAGGTGGCGCACAACAGTTCGCTGGCCAGCGAGGCGACCCGTCAGGCCACTGACAAGGCCGAACTCAGCCAGCAGGTGGTGTGCGATACCCAGCGCCAGGTTGCCCAGCTGGCGAGTGACATCAGCAGCAGCAGCGAGGCTGTGCAACAGCTGTCCGCCTCTGCCGAGCAGATCAGCAGCATCATGACGGTTATCCGCTCGGTGGCCGAGCAGACCAACCTGCTGGCCCTGAACGCGGCCATCGAAGCCGCCCGCGCTGGCGAAGCCGGGCGCGGCTTCGCGGTTGTGGCCGACGAAGTGCGCGGTCTGGCCCTGCGTACCCAGCGCTCCACTGCCGAGATCGAAACACTGGTCACCCGCCTGCAGGACGGTGCCCGCCAGGCAGTGGAATGCCTGCAAGGAAACCGCCGCGCGGCCAGCACCACAGTCGAGCTTGCCAATCAGGCGAGCGAGGCCCTGCAGGTCATCACGACCAGCGTTGATGATATCCAAGGCATGAACCAGCAGATTGCAGCCAGTACGGAGCAGCAAAGCACGGCCGTGGTGACCATTCGCCGTAATGTGGAGCGGGTGCGCGATGTCGCCGGCCACTCACTCGATGCCAGCCGGCAAATCGAGGAGGCGTCAATCGAACTGGAACGGCTGGGCGGTGAGCTGAAAGGGTTGATCGGTAACTTCAGGCTCTGAAACAGGCAGCCTGCCAACCGCCAGAAATGAAAAAAGCGACCCGAAGGTCGCTTTTTTGTTGTTTCGAACTGTTCAAGGGGCTCAGAACTGAAGATGGCGCAGCGGACGGGACTCGAACCCGCGACCCCCGGCGTGACAGGCCGGTATTCTAACCGACTGAACTACCG
>NZ_VZZR01000089.1:0-45998 GCF_009650555.1 Pseudomonas sp. EMN2 | reverse complement strand
CCTTCGCCTAAAAGGCGAGAACTCTACGTAAAATCCGGCCTCCAGAGGCGCTGGCGACATTTCAAAGGTTTTCATACAAAGCCTAGCGAGATTGCAGATAGCGTGAGTACCACGTGCACTGAAGCCCATCTGCGCTCGTCGCTTTTGGCTGAAATCAGCCTTTCGTGAGCGTCCGCAATGGGTCGATAGCGGTCATCCACGACCGGCAGTTTTCGACCCAAAGCTGCCGGTGAGGCTGACAATAATTCTGTGGGAGCGGCGGTGCGCCGATGCGACTTGCCCCGCGAAGAGGCCGGCCCATGAAAAGCAATAGCCTGGCACGGGCTACGCCCGTGTTCGCGGGGCAAGCCCGCTCCTACGAAAACTACTGTTGGGCTCACCGGCAGCTCTGGATCGTCAGCTGCCGGTCGTGATGGGCGAAATCAATTTTTCCCACCCAGTGCATCCAGTCCACCCGTTGGCGGGTATTGCTTATGGGCGGCCTGTGGCTGCCCAGCCAAATGACCTGTCAGGAGCACGACCCATGAGCCTCAAACCCTCCGCCTGCCTGCTCGCCTGCAGCCTCGCCCTGGCGCTGCAACCCGCTCACGCCCAATCCGCGCTACCAGATGCGGTCAAGGTCCCCGATGGCCACCGCGTCCTGCTCGAGACCGTCGGCGTCGGCGAGATCACCTACGAGTGCCGCGACAAGGCCAATACCCCCGGCCAGACCGAATGGACCTTCGTCGGCCCCAAGGCCGTGCTCAATGACCGTGCCGGCAAACAGGTGGGCGATTACTACGGCCCACCCGCCACCTGGCAGGCCAAGGACGGATCGAAAGTCACCGGTACCCAGCTGGCGGTGGCCCCCGCAGAAAAGGACGCCATCCCCTATCAGCTGGTCAAGGCCAACCCGGCCGAAGGCAAAGGCGCCATGCAGGGCGTCAGCTACATCCAGCGCCTGGCCACCCGCGGCGGCGTGGCGCCGGCAAGCGACTGCACGGCGCAGAACAAAGGTGCCAAGCAGGTCGTCCAGTACCAGGCCGACTATGTGTTCTGGACAGCCAAGTAAGACGCACTTGAGCAGACACCTTGCAATCGTTCATCTACGCTCGTTGGCAAGCCCCCGGCTGGATGGCCGGGGTACCTTGCATGACACAAGGAAGCCGCACACGTTGAACTCGCCCGTCGCCCCGTTCGACTTCCACCGCTGCCTGCTGGCCTGCGCACAGGGCGACCGGCGCGCCCTGCAGGCGCTTTACGACTACGAAGGCGCGCGCCTGCTGGGCGTTGCCCGACGCATCGCGCGCGACGACGCCAGCGCAGAAGACATCGTCCACGATGCCTTTATCCGCATCTGGACCCGCGCCGCCAGCTTCGACCCGGCACGCGGCTCGGCGCGCGGCTGGATCTACAGCATCACCCGCCACCTGGCGCTAAATTCGATCCGCGATACCCGCCGTGAAACCGTGCTGGACGAAGCCGATATGGATACGACGCCCACATTGCACGGGGGATTCAATGACACTGACCTCTGGTCAGGGTCGGCGAAGATCTACCGTTGCCTCGAAAAACTGCAGCCTGCACCGCAGCGTTGCATCCTGCACGCCTATGTGGACGGCTGCAGCCACGCCGAAATCGCCGGGCTGCTGGGGGCGCCATTGGGCACCGTCAAAGCCTGGATCAAGCGCAGCCTCAAGGCATTGCGGGAGTGCCTGGAATGAAGCCGGATACTGCCGAGGAACTGCACAGCCTCGCCGGCGAGTTCGTGCTGGGAACCCTGTCGCCACAGCAACACGCCACAGTGACCGAGCGCCTGGGCAACGATCCGGCTTTGCGCGCCGCCGTGGATGCCTGGGAGGCACGTTTGCTGGAGCTGACCGCGCTGGCTGCGCCGCAGCCACCGAGCGCCCGCCTGTGGGGCCGTATTCAGCGCAGCCTGAATGAGCTTGCCGCACCCTCCGTACAACAGCGCGTCAAAGGGTGGCGACGCCTCGGCCTGTGGCAAGGGCTGAGTGCTGCGGCGCTGGCTACAAGCGCGGTCCTGGCGTTTACCTTGCTGACTGCGCCCCCACCCACCACTCAATTCGTGGTGGTATTGGTGGCGCCGAGCAGCCAGGCCGCCGGCTGGGTGGTGCAGACCAGCGACAGCCGCATGATCGAGCTGATCCCGCTTGGCCAGGATGTTGTCCCCGAAGGCATGGCCCTGCAGTTCTGGACCAAGGGCGAACAGTGGCAAGCACCGGTTTCACTGGGCCTGGTCAAGCCCGGAGAGCCCTATCGTGTTCCGCTGCAGAGCCTGCCACCGCTGGAGGCCAACCAGTTGTTCGAGCTGACATTGGAGAAATCCGGCGGCTCGCCTACCGGGCTGCCGACGGGGCCGGTGAAGTTCATTGGCCGTGCGGTGAAAGTGATTTGAGCAAAAAGTGCCTCGCTTTCCACGCCGTAGGTCCAACAGCGCTTTGCGGCGTGTCAGCGCAAAGCTGGCAGCGCCCCAACGGCCGCCAGCATTTCATCAAACACCACTCGAACCCTTCCCGGAACGGGGCCACGCTGAGGGCGATAAACGTACAAGCCCCATGCCGGAGGCTCTTCGTCTTGCAACACCTGCACAAGTTTCCCGCTGGCAATGTAGGGAGCCGCCATGTAGTCCGCCAGTTGGGCGAAGGCGACCCCGGCCAATGCGGCGCCTAATTCCATGTCGGCATTGTCGGCGATAAGGGTGGGAGCTGCGGGTATCCACTGCTGTCCCGCTTTGAAATGCCAAGGCCAAGGGCGGCCGGTGTTGGTGTCCAGGGCTGCGGCGATCGGCAGGCCGGCCAGCGCATCGATATCGCCAGGTGCACCCACTTTCTCGATAAGCCGTGGCGCAGCAACGATGGGCAGCCTCATGTCGCCTGCCCTGCGCGCGACGAAACGGCTATCGCGCATGAACCCGACCCGGATGCCAACGTCGATCCCGTCGTCAACCGTATTGCTGATACGGTCGGACAGGCGCACATCCAGGGTGATCCCGGGATGACGCTCGGCAACCCGCTCCAACGCCGGTAGAACTGCTCTGGTACCCAGGCTGTGCGGCGCGGTGATGCGCACCGTGCCCGACAGCACATCCTGCTGGTCGGCCACAGTCGGCCGCCACAGATCCTCGAACCGCTCCAGCACAGGGCGCACCTGTTCCAGCAGGCCTTCGGCATAGGCGGTAATGCGCACCTGCCGCGTGCTGCGATGGAACAGCACCTCGCCGTAGTGACTCTCCAGTTGCTGAATGGCTCGCGTGACGCCTTGCGGGGAAGTCCCCAGGCGCACGGCTGCGTCGCGAAAACTGCTGCTTTCGGCTGCCACCCGGAATATGCGCAGCAGTTCGATATCTTTGGTCATTGCCCATGCCTCTTGGCCAGCTTCGTCATACGCTAATTATTCCAAATTTAGGAATTATAAAATCGCGACAATTCCATATACAACATCCCTGCCGTTTCCCAAACTGACAACACAGCGGAATGCTCCGCTCCTGAACCAGTTAACGAGGAAACGACATCATGAAATCACGTGCCGCAGTCGCCTTCGGGCCTGGAAAGCCGCTGGAAATCGTTGAGATCGACGTCGAGCCGCCGCGCAAGGGCGAAGTGCTCGTCAGGATCACCAATACTGGCGTTTGCCATACCGACGCCTTCACCCTGTCGGGCGACGACCCCGAAGGCCTGTTCCCGGTCGTACTGGGTCACGAGGGGGCGGGCATCGTAGTGGAGGTGGGTGAAGGTGTGACCAGCGTAAAACCTGGCGATCACGTCATTCCGCTGTACACCGCCGAATGCGGCGAGTGCCTGTTCTGCAAGTCCGGCAAGACCAACCTGTGTGTTGCGGTTCGCGCCACCCAGGGCAAGGGCTTGATGCCCGATGGCACGACCCGCTTCTCGTACAACGGCCAGCCGCTTTACCACTACATGGGCTGCTCGACCTTCAGCGAATACACGGTGGTCGCCGAAGTCTCGCTGGCCAAGATCAACCCTGACGCCAATCCCGAGCATGTCTGCCTGCTGGGTTGCGGTGTGACCACCGGCATCGGCGCCGTTCACAACACGGCCAAAGTGCAGCCGGGCGACTCGGTGGCCATCTTCGGCCTCGGCGGCATCGGTCTCGCGGCGATTCAGGGTGCACGCCAGGCCAAAGCAGGTCGCATCATCGCCATCGACACCAATCCGGCGAAGTTCGAACTGGCTCGTACCTTCGGCGCCACCGAGTGCCTTAACCCGAAGGACTTCGAAAAGCCGATCCACGAGGTGCTCATCGAGATGACCGGCTGGGGTGTCGATCACACCTTCGAGTGCATCGGTAACGTCAACGTGATGCGTTCGGCCCTGGAAGCAGCCCACCGTGGTTGGGGCCAATCGATCGTCATCGGCGTCGCCGGTGCCGGCAAGGAAATCTCTACCCGTCCGTTCCAGCTGGTCACCGGCCGGACCTGGAAGGGCTCGGCCTTCGGCGGTGTCAAGGGTCGCTCCCAACTCCCGGGCATGGTGGAAGACGCCATGAAAGGCGAGATCGATCTCGCCCCCTTCGTCACCCACACCATGGGTCTCGAAGACATCAACAAGGCCTTCGACCTGATGCATGAAGGCAAGTCGATTCGCACAGTGATCCACTACTGATCACCCACTAACCACTCAACACCAACCATCAAGGAAATTAGCCATGTCCAATCCTGTCATCTCCGGCGACGGCATCTTCTCGCACGTCTTCATCGGTGCCGCCGACGTTCAGAAGTCGGCCGCATTCTACGACGCCGCGCTGGGTGCCCTCGGCATCAACAACCTCGGCCCTTTCGGCAATGGGTGGGTGCTGTTCGGTCGCGAAAAACCGGCTTTCATCATCGCCCGCCCGGGCAATGGTGAAGCGCCCTCCTGCAACGGCATGACGATCGGCTTTGCGGCCGCCACTCCCGCCGAAGTGGATGCCTTCCACGCCGCCGGCCTTGCCGCAGGCGGCACCGACGAGGGGCAACCTGGCGCACGTAGCCACCTGCCGGGGGCCTATGCGGCCTACCTGCGTGATCCGGCGGGCAACAAGGTCTGTTCGTACACCTTCGTCTGAAAGCAACAAGGCTGAGGGCGTTCTGAACGGGTCAGCACAAGCCGCTGTACAGCGACGGTGCCAGCTGATGAAGAACGGCCCGCAGCCATGTGCGAAACGCATGGCTGCGGGCTTAAGCCTTGAAGTGTGTTTTCAACCAATCAGAGATGAGGTCGTTATGAAAAAGCCGGCGCACATCATTACGACGACCGCACACCCCTCCCCGACCACCACCGTGTACGGCATGCCGGCCTTTGCCGATCGTGCGGCAGCCGTGGGCGAAGTGCATGCGCGCCCGCATCTGTTGCTTCAGGCCCCTCGCGGCATACTGCAGCTCGCTTTCATGACTGAAGGCGACGTGGCCAAGGATCAAATGGCGATGAGCACGTTGTCTCATCGTTTCAATACTGGCGAACCTGACCACGCTACGCCGCTCCACGGCGTGACATGGGATGAGGGAGGCCTGCACTGCGAAAAGCACACCGAGTTCTCGACCTATCTCTGGTGCGCTTCACTGGATTGCGAAACAGGAGCGCCGTGCGGCGAAAATCCGTTCAAGCATGGATTTGTGGCTCCGGGCCCGGTCATATCCGGCATCCGTTTGAAACTTCTGCCATGGACGCCGGAAACGGAGCAGGAAGCCAATCGCTTCGATCCTGCCAGCCTGTGCTACTCGCTGGTGGAGAACGGCTCTGCCGCCATCCTGACCGATTTCCGACAGGATGAAGATGGCCTGACGCAGATCCTCGTCCTTACTCGCGACTTGACCCCAGCACGGGTGGGAGCACTGGCTCAACGCCTGCTGGAGGTCGAGACTTACCGCACCTTGGCGTTGCTGTCCCTGCCGTTGGCACGATCGATGGGAGCGAAGCTGCGACGCATGGAGTCGCGCCTTGCTGCAATCACCGAAGAGATGTGCACGAGCCTGGCAGAACGGCGCGACAACGACGTGCTGCTTTCCGAACTGACCGGCCTGGCTGCCGAGCTGGAAGCTGGCGTTGCGGCGAATCTCTATCGCTTCGGCGCCAGCCGTGCCTACTACGAGATAGTCGAAGAAAGGCTGGCTGCGCTTTCGGAAGAGGCCGTATCAGGGTACTGCACCTGGGCGGACTTCCTGCAGCGTCGCATCGCTCCGGCCATGCGCACATGCCAATCGGTAAAGGAGCGCCAGGCCAAGCTCTCCGACAAGCTTACCCGGGCCATCGCGTTGCTGCGTTCCTGGGTCGACGTCGAACTCGAACGCCAGAACCGCGATCTGCTGGCTTCGATGAACAACCGGGCCAAGATGCAATTGCGCCTTCAGCAAACCGTCGAAGGCCTGTCGGTCGCGGCAATTTCTTATTACGTCGTGAGTCTTCTGGGCTATCTGCTCAAGGGCATCGCGATCATCCACAACGTTGTGGCGCCGGTGACGGCGGCTCTGGTGCCCATGGTGATGCTGTCGATCTGGTGGGTGGTGCGCAGGATCAGGCACGCCCATGGCGACACGGCAGCGGACCAGAAATCTTCCTGACGAGCCGCCGTCCTGGCACGCGATCGCTGTGCCGTTCGTTTGAACATTGGAGAACAACATGGAACGCCTCGAACATCACGCCAGCTTTGATGGTTGGCAGGACGTCTATCAGCACGCCTCCACGACACTCGGTTGCACGATGAAAGTCGGCGTCTATCTGCCTGCGCAAGCGCAGCACGGCAAGGTGCCGGTGCTGTACTGGCTTTCAGGCCTGACCTGCACCGAGCAGAACTTCATCACCAAGTCCGCCGTCCAGCGCTACGCGGCCGAACATGGCATTGCCGTCGTCGCGCCCGATAGCAGCCCTCGCGGCGAAGGCATCGCCGACGATCCTGCCTATGACCTTGGGCAGGGCGCGGGTTTCTACATCAATGCCACGCAGCAACCCTGGGCTGCGAACTATCGGATGTATGACTACGTCGTGCGGGAGCTGCCGGAGCTGATCGAGGCCCACTTTCCCGTGACAGCGCAGCGGAGCATCAGCGGCCACTCCATGGGTGGGCATGGCGCCCTGGTCATCGCCCTGCGCAACCCGGGCCGTTATCAAAGCGTCTCGGCCTTCTCGCCCATCGTCGCCCCGACCCAGGTTCCCTGGGGGCAAAAAGCCTTCGAGGCGTACCTGGGCAGCGATCGGGAAGCCTGGAAGCAATACGACACCGTGGAACTGATTCGCACTGTGCAGGAGCGTTTGCCGTTGCTGGTGGATCAGGGCTTGGCCGACGAGTTCCTGGACAGCCAGCTTCAGCCCGACCTGCTGCGCAAAGCCTGCGACGAGACAGGGCACCCGCTCAGGTTGAATCTGCGCCCAGGCCATGACCACAGCTACTACTTCATTGCCAGTTTCATTGGCGAGCATATGGCACACCACGCATCGGCGCTGAAACGCTGACACAGAGGAGACCAGGTCATGAAAAAGACCTCTGAAAACCGACATCACGTCGTCATCATCGGAGCGGGCTTCGGCGGGATCGAGGTTGCCAACCGGCTTGCGGGCGCCGAGGTCGATGTGACGATCATCGATCGACGCAATCATCACCTGTTCCAACCCTTGCTCTACCAGGTTGCAGGGGCGTCACTCTCGACATCGGAGATCGCCTGGCCTATTCGCCATCTGTTTCGCAATCGCCCGGAAGTGAACACCTTGATGGCGGAAGTGGAAGGTATCGACCAGAACGCGCGCCAGGTCATTCTCAACAATGGATCGCGGCAAACCTACGACACACTCGTGCTCGCGACAGGTGCCACCCATGCCTACTTCGGACACGACGAATGGGGGGCTTTCGCACCGGGTTTGAAAACGCTGGAAGATGCCACGACCATTCGGGGCCGAATCCTCGCGGCCTTCGAGGAGGCAGAGCGCACCAGCGACCCACAGCAGCGTGCCGCGCTGCAGACGTTCGTCATCATCGGTGGTGGACCCACCGGGGTTGAATTGGCCGGAACTATCGCCGAGCTTGCACGCGACACGCTGACCCGTGACTTTCGCTCAATCGACCCGAGCACATCGCGTGTTGTGCTGATCGAGGCGGGCCCGCGCCTGTTGTCCGTCTTCCCGGAGGATCTGTCGGCCTATACGCGCCGGGCGCTCGAAAAGCTCGGGGTCGAGGTTGTGCTGGGTTCGCCGGTCACCGAATGCTCGGCTGACGGCGTGGTGCATGGCGGCCAGCGCCTTTCGGCCAAGACCATCGTCTGGGCCGCCGGCGTCCAGGCGTCTCCGGCGGCTCGCTGGTTGGGTGCCGCGTCCGATCGTGCTGGTCGAGTGGTCGTTGAACCCGACCTGACGGTGGCCGGTCACCCGGAGGTCTTCGTCATTGGTGATACCGCCTCGTGCACCATGGCCGATGGCAAGCCCGTACCGGGTATCGCCCCGGCAGCCAAACAGCAAGGGAAGTACGTCGCCAACCTCATTGGCCGGCGTTTGCAGGGCAAGCCTGCCGACGGGCCTTTCAAGTACCGGCATCAGGGGAACCTGGCCACCATCGGCCGCAGCCTGGCAGTCATTGACATGGGGCGGGTGAAACTGCGTGGTGCCTTTGCGTGGTGGATCTGGAAACTCGCGCATATCTACTTTCTGATCGGCACGCGAAATCGTCTCAGTGTCGCGTTGAGCTGGGTATGGAACCACAGCATCGGCTATCGTGGCTCTCGCATCATCATGCCTGCGATTACCGACAAAGCGCCCAAGGCGCTGGATAAAGCTGGCTCACTTGATTGAGCGTCTCGCATTCGAGGTGGGCAAGCCCGGACGCTTGACCGACCTGCCGCGAAATCGGTCCATCGCCACCTCACGAACCACAGGACACGAACATGCCAGACGCTTCTTTCGGTGAATCCTCTTGTACCGCCGCAGCCAGCGGCCTCGTGCAGGTGCGCGGTGCACGCGAGAACAACCTCAAAGAGGTGGACGTTTCCATCCCGCGCAACGCGCTGGTGGTGTTCTCGGGTGTCTCCGGCTCCGGGAAGTCCTCGCTTGCCTTTGGCACTATCTATGCCGAGGCACAGCGGCGCTACTTCGAGTCGGTGGCCCCCTATGCGCGTCGACTGATCGACCAGGTCGGCGTGCCGGACGTCGATGCGATCGATGGCCTGCCGCCGGCGGTGGCGCTGCAGCAGCAGCGAGGCTCCAGCAACACGCGTTCCTCCGTGGGCAGTGTGACCACCCTCTCCAGCCTGGTGCGGATGATGTATTCGCGTGCCGGCGCCTACCCGGCCAACCAGCCGATGCTGTACGCCGAGGACTTTTCACCCAATACGCCGCAGGGGGCGTGCCCGACCTGCCACGGCTTGGGCCATGTGTACGAGGTGACCGAGGCCATCATGGTGCCCGATCCCTCCTTGAGCATCCGCGAGCGGGCGATCGCCTCCTGGCCCCCCGCCTGGCAAGGGCAGAACCTGCGCGACATCCTGGTCAGCATGGGCTACGACGTTGACCGGCCGTGGCAGGACCTGCCGAAGAAGGACCGCGACTGGATTCTGTTCACCGAGGAAACACCGACGGTGCCGGTGTACGCCGGCTTCACGCCTGCCGAAACCCGCGCCGCGCTCAAGCGCAAGATGGAGCCGAGCTACATGGGCACTTTCACCGGCGCCCGACGCTATGTGCTGCACACCTTTGCCAATACCCAGAGCGCGCTGATGAGAAAGCGCGTGTCCCGCTTCATGGAAGGCAAGCCGTGCCCCGCCTGCCACGGCAAGCGGCTCAAGCCCGAGGCGCTGTCGGTAACCTTCGCCGGCGTGGACATCGGCGCCTTCATGCAGATGCCGCTGGACCAGTTGGCTGCCCTGCTCGACCCCATTGCCCAGGGCGATTTCCGCGCCCATGCCGCGGGGGCGGATACGGACAAGCAAACGACCCGGCGCGACCGTGCCGAACGCGCGGCTTCCGGCCGCGCCGTCCATGCAGTTTCGCCCGACGTGCGCCGCACCAACGCGCTGTCGGAAGAAAAGCGTCTCGCCGCGCAGCGCCTGGCCGCTGGAGTGATGGCACGCCTGCGCCAACTGCGCGGCCTGGGGCTTGGATACCTGACGCTGGACCGCGCCACACCGACGCTTTCGGCCGGCGAACTGCAACGCCTGCGACTGGCCACACAATTGAGTTCCCTGCTGTTCGGCGTCGTGTACGTGCTCGACGAGCCCTCGGCGGGGCTGCACCCCTCCGACAGCCAGGCCCTGTATGACGCACTCGACCGGCTGCGCGACGCCGGCAATTCGGTGTTCGTGGTGGAGCACGACCTGGCCCTGATGCGCCGCGCGCAATGGCTCGTCGATGTCGGGCCGGATGCCGGGGAGCGTGGCGGTCGCGTGCTCTACAGCGGCGAGCCGGATGGCCTGCGCAAGATTGCCGAGTCGCACACTGCACGCTACCTGTTCGACGAAACCCCCACGCCGGGGAGCCGAGCACGCGAAGCGACCGGCTGGCTGCAGTTGCACGGCATCCACCGGCATAACCTGCGTGGCGTGGATGCGCGTATTCCGCTGGGCGTGCTGACGGCGGTCACCGGCATCTCCGGCTCTGGCAAGTCCAGCCTTGTCGCGCAGGCCCTGCCGGAGCTGGTGCTGCTGCACCTGGGCCACGAGCCTGAAGACGATGCTGCCCAAAGCGCCACCAGCGAAGGGCCGGCAGTGATCGAGGCAACCGGTGGTCATCTGGCCGGTGACGTGGACGCCGTGCAGCGCCTGGTGCAGGTGGATCAGAAGCCGATCGGGCGCACGCCCCGGTCCAACCTGGCCACCTACACCGGCCTGTTCGACCACGTGCGCAAGCTGTTCGCCGCCACGCCCGATGCACGTCGCCGCCGATATGACGCCGGACGTTTCTCGTTCAACGTGGCCAAGGGGCGCTGCGAGACCTGCGAAGGTGAGGGCTTCGTCAGCGTGGAGCTGCTGTTCATGCCCAGTGTGTATGCGCCGTGCCCGACGTGCCATGGTGCACGCTACAACGACGCGACGCTGGAGGTGCAATGGAATGGACGCAACATCGCCGCGGTGCTGCAGATGACCGTGGACGAGGCCAGCGAATTCTTTGCAGGTGAAGACGCCGTGGCTCGGCCCCTCCAATTGCTGCGTGATATCGGGTTGGGCTACCTGCGCCTGGGGCAGCCGGCCACGGAACTTTCCGGTGGTGAGGCGCAGCGCATCAAGCTGGCAACCGAGCTTCAGCGCAGCCAGCGCGGCCGCAGCCTGTACGTGCTCGACGAGCCGACCACCGGGCTGCATGCGGCGGATGCCGACCGGCTGCTGGTGCAGTTGCAGCGCCTGGTCGATGCCGGCAACACCGTGGTGATGATCGAGCACGACATGCGCGCGGTGGCCCAGGCCGACTGGGTGATCGACGTGGGGCCTGGCGCGGGCGCTGCCGGCGGCAGCATCGTGGCGGCGGGTTCCCCTCAGCAGGTGGCTCGAATGGCAGATAGCCGAACCGCACCCTTTCTTGCGCAGGAATTGGCGCTCGGCCAGTAGCCTGTTGAAGTGGCCAGGCCTTCATGGAGGCCTTCTGACCTCCGAGACAACTGTGAGCAGGAGCTGCGTATCTATCGGCTGATGACTTGCTGCCCGTGATGAAGGGCAGCTATGGGTCGAAAGCAGCCATTCACGACGGGCAGCTAACGACCCGAAGCTGTCATTGAGCCCAAAAACAATCTTTGTGGGAGCGGGTTTACCCGCGAACACCGGCACAGCCGGTGCCATCCACCGCGGCGCCTGCTTCGCGGGTAAACCCGCTCCCACAGAGTGCGCGTCACGCCAACGGGTCCCTTTTTCCAGCGTCTGCTTCGGGTCGTTAGCTGCCCGTCGTGAATGGCTACTTTCGACACACAGCTCCTGGTTGTGGCGATCAGAAATCGTCTTACCTGACCTTCACCACATCATCCGGCTTCCATGTCTGGTCGTAGAAGGCGTCCTCAGTCCCATACAAACGCAAGGCCACGAGGAAGTTACGCCCCGGTATGGTCTGGATGAAGGCTGCGTCAGCCACTTCTGCCGGTTTTTCGGGGCCGAACCAGATCTCCAGCGAACCATCCGCCTGCTTGGGAATGTCGTAGTAGCCATTGGTGGAGGGCAGCAGTTGCTTGGTTTCGGGCATCGTGCCGTCGGTGATGTTGTACGCCGTCACGGCCCAGAACAACGCAGCGGGCGGATTCGGTGGCAGGCGCAGTTTGTAGGTACTGCCGCCTTCGAGGAACTTGCCGTCCTTGTCGCGCCCGGTGAAGGGGTACTTCGAACCGGCCCCGGTAGTGTGCATCACCATGGCCGGTGCCGAAGAATAGGCGAACTGGAAGAAGTTGGCGCGCTGGTTGACGTCCAGGTAACTGTCCTGCATCCAGTCGTTGGTGCCGCCGGCCCAGGTGTTTTCGTATTGGCGGTCCGAGTAATAGAGGTTGCGCTTGTCTTCGCGGCCCAGTTGGCGATTGGCCAGGATCATCTTGGGTGCGGTTTCGACAGCCTTCTTCAGTAGTTCGTCCTGCCTGGCGGTGGGCTTGAAGGGTTCGCCCTTGATGATGCCGATCGATGCCAGCACACCGCGCAACTCAGGGTCGATGGCTTCGACCGGCTCATAGTCGACGAAGGCCTTTAGCTTGGTCCAGTACGTGTTGTCGACCGGGTACATCATGTTCAGCGCCTTGCCGCTGGCGTCGGGGAACTGCATCGGCTTGACGTCTTTCTCCACGGTGAACAACGGGTAGACCCGCGTGGTTTCGGCATTGGCGACCGCCGGCGCCGGGTCAGGCTTGCCGTCGCCTTTGGCCATGACGGTGCGGAAAAACAGGAAAACGTTGTAGGTGCGTGACTTGACCGGGAAGTAGCCGCCCGGCACGGGCCCGTTGTAGTCCGGCGGCAGCAGCAGATAGAGGCCGCCGCGTGCGCGGTCGGGGCCGATGGCGCCGACATCGGTCAGCGTGCGCTGGAAGAAATCGGTGAACATGCCGATGACATTGCCAGGCGCTTTTACCACCAGCGGGCCAGTCTGCTTCAGGTCCAGGTAGCTCATCGAGTAGATCACGTCGGCGTTGGGCGTGGGCACCATGGTCCGCGCGTCCATGCGTTGCTTCCAGATCGGCAACACGTTGTAGCCGGCGCCGAAGGCTTTCTCCGAGCCGTCTTTCATGCCAATGGTGTTAAGTGCCGGCAGCATGGTCATGTAGGCGTAGATGGCACGCTGGTAATACAGCTCATCGCGCAGGCTTTCGGCTTCTTTGGGCTCAAGCCAGTTGCCGTTGTTGATCTGTTTGATCAGCGGCGAAGCCGGTGCCTGGTCCGCCGCCTGCGCCATCGGCAGGATTGCCAGCGCAGCAGCCAGGGAGGACAGCGTAAATACCCGTCGAATGGAGCTCATCGAACAATCTCCTGTGCAATGACAATAATCGCAACGCGAGGCTTACTTGATCTTCTTGATCACCGGCGGCTTCCAGCTCGCATCCAGGATCGGCTCTTTGCCCCAGTAGGCCCGGATATACAGCGAGATGGACTCTTTAGGTGATGGCAGCCAGTTGTTCTCTTTGTCCTTGCCGGGGGATACCGGGCCTATGTAGACCGTCAGCGAGCCATCGGCATTGCGTTTGAGGTCTTTGTTCTTGGTACCCAGCGAGTAACGATGGAGCGCATTGGCGCTGAACAGGTGGTGCTGGTTGTACAACGTCAGCGACCAGAAGCCCTGCACTGGTGGCTCCTCGCCTTTGGCGAAGGTGACTTCGTAGCTGTGGGCGCCATTGAGTTGAGCGCCATTGCCATCGAAGTCGGTGTAGTAGTACTGGGTTTCATTGGGGCGGTTGTCGAACATGTTCGACTTGGAGGTGCCGGTGCGATTGAAATAGTCCACGCCCCATTGGGCATTGTTGGTCGAGCGGTTCCAGCCATTGCCCGCTGGGCGGCCGTTGTGTTTCCACTGGAAGAACGGCGCGATCAGTTCCTTGTCGGCCAGCTTGGCCTCTTCGACCATTAGTTTCTTGATGGCCGGGTCTTTTGCGGCGATTGCCATGAGTTGCCGGAACTGGGCGTAAAGCGCTTCCTCCCCGGGCAGTGGCGCAACGGTGTCCAGCACTTGCGGGAACTGATCGAAGAATTTCTCCGGGATGACCCATTTGGTTTCGCCTTGGCTTGCGCTGTCGGCATTGGGTACCGGGATGTCAGGGGTTTTCTTCCAGTCGATGGTCTTCATCTTGCCGTCAAAGTCTTTGAGCGGGTAGAAGACGATCTGATTGAGCTGTTGCTGGATAGCCGCACGGTCGGCATCCGTGTCGTCCATGAACACCCGAGGGATGGTGTTGGCCAACGCCGTGGGGCTGCGGATGATGGCTTCTACCCCGTCGGGTTTCTCGCCTTTCCAGTTCGGGCCCACCAGCAGGTAGAAACCGGGCTTGCTGGCATAGGGCTTGCCGAGTTCGCCGAACTGATCGGTGCGCTGGTCGTACATGGCATAGACCCAGAAGCGCTCGCCGAAGTCCGGCACCTGGGCGATCACGGGCTCGTCGTCCAGGGAGAAGAAGCCAAGGCCGTACACCACATCCTGGTTGGGGCAGGTGACAAAGGTTTCGGCAGGAGTGATGTAATCGTGCAGCATGCCCAGCTGGCCGCGCGGCGCCGCTGGCAGGATGCCGCCCAGCAGCCCCGGGTGAGGCGCCTTGGTGATGCGCTCGTGGCGGTTGATCATGTTGACCATCGGCCAGCCCCAGAGATAGGCCATGCGCGCGATGGTTTTCACGTACGCCGGATGCATGAGCGCATCCGTGCTGGGCTGGGTGAGCGCAGGCGCGCTTGGCTGGGGTTGTTCGGCGGCTTGGGCAAGTGGAGCACTGAGTGACAAGGCCAGGATGGCTGCGCTGAAGCCTGTTTGTGCCGTTCGCATAGTCGACGTCCTTGCAGGTGAGGGACCCAAGGAGACGAATCAGCGAACTTCGGCGAACGGCATGGCCTATTCCACACTCAGCGTATCGCTCTCCAAACCGTCTCGAAGTCTAGACGGTGATCCTGCAAGTGGCCTGCCACGGCGTGGAAAACAGCCAAAAGCTCGCGCAGATAGCTACCCCGCTCTGAGTCAAAAGCCGCCGGTCGTGATTGACAGCTTTCGACCCAAAGCTGCCGGTGAGCCCAACGCTGGCCTTCGTGGGAGCGGGCTTGCCCCGCGAACACGGGCCTAGCCCGTGCCAGGCTACTCCTTTTCATGGGCCGCCCTCTTCGCGGGGCAAGTCGCATCGGCGCACCGCCGCTCCCACAGAATTACTGCCAGCCTCACCGGCAGCGCTGGGTAGCACACCGAACGAGATACCGCGAGGTTTGCGGCCACCACCCGACATAGGCCGGATTCCATTGGGCGCATACCTGGTCCGCCATTGGGCACATCAGCTGAGTTATGCTCCAGCCCCTCAGCCAGGGGAGTGTCACGATGCAACTCACGTTCAGCCACGTGGATGTACTGGTCAACCAGCTCGAAGCGGCCTGCGCCTACTACCAACAGATCCTCGACGCCGAGATTTCCACCACCCAGGTGTGGGAACGCGGCGGCCTGCACGTGCGCTACGCCATCGCCCGCATGGGCCAGGAGCGCTTCATGCTGGTGCAACCGCTGGCGGGCAATCTCAAGGTGCTCCTGGACGAGCACGGCGAAGGCATGATCTACCGCCATTGCTACTCGACGCCGGACATCGAAGTGGCCTATGACCAGTTGGTGGCCAATGGTGTGCAGCCAGAGAACGAGAATGGCCAGCCGCTGGCACGCGGTGACCTGCAATCGCCGGCCGGGGCGCGGATCATCTGGTTGCCTAAGCGCTTTGGGCATTTTTCGATCGAGATCATCGAGGCGCAGGCGTTGGAGGCGTTCATCGAGGGGGCATTTGACTGACACGAGCCCGCCAGCCAACTCGCCCGGTCGTCCGCAAACGGCTATTAAGCGGCCTCGGAGGCCGAGGCATGTCTCAAGTCTTCCGTCCGTGCCGGCCCATACCCTATACAAGGGGTGAAAGCATCCACGGTACTTGAATACAATGCGTAAGCGGGCTCAAAGGACATGCTGACCAGGATGTACCCTAACCAGCCGCGAGCAGGCAGCAACTCAATTCATCAGGGAGTGGAAATATGATTCGTTGCAACCAGTGCAAAGCCCCCAGCGCCCGGATCGTCACCCAACGCGAGCTGGCCAAACTGTCCAAGACGCACTTCACCGGCGCAGTTGTAGCGACGACCGCAACTGCCGCTGCTGCCGCGACAGCAGCCTCCACCACTGCCGGTGCCGTTGGCGTAACAGCCCTCGCGGCGAAAGCGGCAAGCAACTCAGGTGGTGGTGTCCTCGGTAAACTTGCGATGGTCGCCGCCACCGCTGCAGCGTCAGCTTTAGGGAAGATGGCGATTGATCGCTTGAGCGCCGCCAGCGGAAAACTCGTCTATTGCTCTATCTGCGGGCATCAGGAACCGCTCAAGAAAGGCGGATGACCCCCAGCTTCATTGGCGCTCGTCGGTGGCTCGCTACCGCGACTTACCGCTCGACGAGAGGTTGGGTATCGAACAGACACTATGTGACCTGGCCGGCTTCGTTCAAATGGCCTTACCGAACACCCACACATGAAGCAGGAGGGCGTCCTTGCCCCTTCTGCTGCTTCAACTCATTGCGCACATCACGTCAGCAGGAAATCCGCCGCCGTCACACTGGTCGCATCCCCCACCCCCACCAGGCGAATGGTGTCGGTAGCACCGGCAAAGCTGACCAGGGTATCGGCCCCCACATCGGCGATGGTCACGTTGGCGGCAAAGGTCGCCGCCGTGATGTTCATCGCCGAGATGTCCAGCCGGTCCTGGCCGCCCGCCGGGGCAGCATCGAAGCCGAACACCTGGTCGGCGCCGAAGCCTGCGGCAAACACGAAGACATCGTTGCCGTCGAGCGCCACCAGCGAGTCGTTGCCCGCCCCGCCGGTGACCGTGTCGTTGCCCGCGCCGCCATCGATGAAGTCATCGCCGGCCCCGCCCAGCAAGGTGTCGTTGCCGCCACCACCGAGCACGGTGTCGTTACCCGCACCGCCGTCAAGCTGATCGACGCCGACACCGCCATCGAGGTTGTCGTTGCCCAACCCGCCCAGCAGGATGTCGTCACCATTGCCGCCGTTGAGCGCATCGTCGCCGTCACCGCCATCGAGGCTGTCATTGTTGCCACCGCCATTGAGGGTGTCGTTGCCCAGGCCGCCGAACAGCTGGTCGTTGCCGGCATCGCCATTGAGCGTGTCGTTGCCGGCGTTGCCGTTGAGGGTATCGTCGCCACCGGCACCACTGAGGGTGTCGTTGCCGGCACCGCCGGTGATGACGTTGGCGAGGTCGTTGCCCAAGCCTGTGAAGTTGCCCGCGCCGGTGTAGGTCAGGTTCTCGACGTTGGCGGTCAGCGCGTAGCTGGCCAGCGAGGTGCGCACGGTATCGATACCGCCGCCGGCGGCCTCGACCACCACATCGTTGCCGGCATCGATTACATAGGTATCGTTGCCGGCGCCGCCCACCAGCCGGTCATCACCGGCACCGCCATTGAGCGTGTCGTTGCCGCTGCTGCCGGTGATGGTGTTGGCCAGCGCGTTGCCGGTACCGGTGAAGTTGGCGCTGCCGGTGTAGGTCAGGTTCTCGAGCTCGTTGCCCAACAGGTAGCTGGCCAGGCTGGTCTGCACCAGGTCGACACCGCCGCCGGCCACTTCGGAGACGCTGTCGCCGAGGTTGTCGACCACGAAGGTGTCGTTGCCGGCACCGCCGTTCATGGTGTCGGCGCCCAGCCCGCCGTTGAGGACATCGTTGCCGTCCTCGCCATTGAGCACGTCGTCACCGTCGCCGCCGTTGAGCGTGTCGTTACCGACGCCGCCGAACAGCTGGTCGAACCCGGCCAGGCCATTGAGCGTGTCGTTACCGCCCAGGCCCAGCAGCACATCGTTGCCCACCGTGCCGTTGAGGGTGTTGGCCGCGTTGGTGCCTTGCAGCACGATACCCGGTATCACCGCCACCGCCGCCGTGGCCGCCGAGGTCACCACCTCCTGTTTACCGAAGCCGTCGGTGTAGCGCACGATCACCCGCAGTTGCTGATTGCCCTGGGCCAGGCCCGGGGTGAAGCTGGCCGACGTGGCGCCGGCAATGTCGTTGAAGTTGCCGCCCAGCCCCTGCTGCCACTGGAAGCTGAAGGCGCCCAGGCCGTCGAGGTCGGCGATGCTGCCGGTCAGCGCGGTCAGGGTCTGGCCCTGGTCCGGTGTGGTGTCGCTGATCAGCACCGCGCCGGTTGGCGCGTCGTTGACGTTGAGCACCGGCAGCGTCGGGTCGGAGGTAGCCACCTCGGCCACGCCGAAGTCATCCACGTAGTTCACCAGCACGCGTATCTGCTGGCCGACCTGGGCCTGGCCAAGGGTGAAGCTGGTGCCGGTGGCACCCGGGATGTTCACCCAGCCCACGCCCACGTTCGACTGCCACTGCACGCTGAACTGCGGGTTGCTCAGGCCGTCAGCGTCGACGATGGCCGCCAGGTTGGCGGTGAGCACCTGGTTCTGCGCCGCCAGCCCGGTCACGGTCGGCCCTGCGCTGGGGGCGCTGTTGGCCGAGGAGTCGACGATTTCCAGTGTGCCCTTGGCGTCCTGGTACACCGCCCGCACGCGGATGTTGAGCCCCGCCACATCGTCCGCCACCCGGTAGGTGCTGCCGGTCGCCCGTGACGCTTCACCGGCGGCGACAAAGGTGATGTCTTCATACACACCGGTGCCGGGGATGGTCTCGACCTGCCAGTAGTAGGCCACAGGCCCGGTCACCGCGCCGCTGGCGTTGCCTGCGCCGACGTTGTCGGCGTCGTGCACGCCACGGTTGCTCACCCGCAGCAACTGCCCGGCCACCGGGGCATCGGCCCGCGCGCCGCTGGCGTCATCGAGGATCGCCAGGTGGCCCGACGGGCCATTGTTGACAGCGGTCCCCACACCCGAGGCCTGGGCGCTGTCGGCAAACTGCAGGCGTTCGATGCCGGTCAGGCGGTCCACGCCGTCACGGCCCACCACGGTATCGGTGACGATGACCGTGTCGCCCTCGATGCTGATGCGGTAGTCGGTGGCGATGCCGCTGAACACCGCGGTGTCGTAGCTGTTGTCGCCACTGAGGATCTCCCGCACGATCACCAGCTGCCCGGGGTTGTAGGTGCCGTTGAGCATCAGCGGCACCATCGGTTCCATGCTGTCGAAGGTGGCGATTTCCGGGCCGGTTCCGTCATGGTTGGCGCGCACGCTGATGCGCACGTTCAGCCACTTGTCACCGTCGAGGATGTCGTCGCCGCCGCGCCCTTCGATGAGGTCGCTGCCGCTGCCGCCCAGGATGATGTTGCCGCCATCGAAGAAGGTCGCGCCGGCCGCCAGCAGGTCGACCAGGCCGTTGATCAGGCCGATGTTGGTCAGCACGCTGCCAGTGGCCCCGGCGGTGGGCAGCGAGGTGGCATCCTCGTTGTCGCCGCGCAGGAAGTCGCCATGGGCCGAGCCCGACAGGCCTTCCATGATGTCGAAGCGCACCAGCGCCGATGCGCCCGAGCCCGGTACCAGCGGCACATCGAAGAAGCGGTCGCTGTAGTCGATGGAGACGCCCTGGGCCAGGTCCTTGAAGGTCGCCCAGTCATAGCCGGAGCCGCCGATGTAGCGGTCGCCGAAGCCGAGGCTGCCGACCATGATGTCATCGCCGCCTTCACCGTTGAACTTGTCGTTCTCGTTACCGCCGATGAACACGTCGTTGCCGATGATCGGGTCGTTGCCGAGCGGGTCGAAGTTGTCGCCGGGCGCACCGTCCGAGGTGCCCTTCTCGATCCAGTCGTCGCCTTCGTTGCCCATGTCCTGCTCGTTGGCCTTGCTGCCCAGGATGAAGTCGTTGCCCTGGCCACCGATGGCTTCGCTGGCATCCTCACCGGTGACGATGAAGTCGTTGCCGAAGCCGCCGATGATCAGGTTGATGCCGTTGCCGCCGTGCAGCACATCGTTGCCGTCGCCGCCCTGGATGTTATCGTCGCCGCCGGTGTCGCTGATGATGTCGTCGCCGGCACCACCGCGCAGCTGGTCGTTGCCGTCACCACCGTCGATGCGGTCGTTGCCGGCATCGCCCCACACCGTGTCGTCACCCTCGCTGGCGATGAGGATGTCATCGCCGTTGGTGCCACCGAGCACGATGTGCTCGTCACCGGTGTAGCGGATGTAGTTGCCGTCAGGGCCAGCGGTCAGCGGGTTGTCGCGGAACACCACCTGATGACCGCTGTCGTCCAGCGGGTCGGCGTTGCCCAGGCCGTCGTTGTACTGCTTGGAGCGGTCCACTTCCAGGTAGAAGCCAGGGTCGGAGAACACCAGGCCCGGCAGGTGGGTGGCCGAGGTGTTGGCCATGATCAGCTTGGCGAACGAGTTGCTTTCCAGCTCGGCGTTCATCGACAGGCCGGCGGTGCGTTCCAGGTAATAGAAGCGGTCACCGTCCTGCAGTTTCTCCAGCTGGTTCTCGAACACGAAGTTGAAGGTGCTGCCGAGCATGCCGCCGAACGGCGTCTTCGCTTCGGCCAGGCCGCCGATCCACAGGTCGATGGCATCCACCCCGGTGATGGTCACCCCCTTGAGGTCGTCGGCGGTGCCCAGCAGGCCATCCTTGCCGGCCTTGGTCACGTTGGCCCATGCGCCGCTGCCATTGAGGAAGTCCAGGCGGTCGCTGGGCGCACCATCGCCACCGAACACCAGGGCCAGGGCGGCGTCACGCTTGCCCTCGAGGGTGGTCGCCGAGGTGATGCTGGCGTGGGTGCCGTAGGCGGCGATGAAGTTGATCAGCGATTCCGGGTGCTTGAGGTGCTGCACCAGGTCGACCCAGCTGGTGTACGGCTTGAGCTGGGTGTCGCCGGTCTGGCCATAGATGTCGCGACGCAGGGCGTTGAGCGACGGGATGCCGACATCGCGGCCACGGGCAATGTTGATCGCCGGCAGGTCCAGCGGCAGGCCCAGCAGGTTGTTGCGCAGCGCCTCGGTGACGAACTCGTCGATCTCGTTGCCGGCCTGGCGGGTCACCCCGCGCACGATGGCACTGGTCGCCTCCTCGGGCGTCACGCCACTGGCGGCATAGGCCAGCGGGTTGAGGAACGCTGCGATCAGGCCCATCTGCTGGTCGGGGTTGGCGCTGGCCGGGTCGCCGATCACGTTAAAGTCGATGTCGAAGCGGTCAACGGTTTCGGTCAGCATCGAGTGGCCAAAGCGGTACACGGTGTGCGCGAACTCGGCGACGATCGAGGCATCGAGGTCGACGTCATACACCTGGGTCGGGGCGAAGAACAGGTCGACCCGCGGCTGGATGGTGCGGGCGAACTCCTCGAACACCAGGTGCTGGTACTGCATCTCGGTGCCGAACTTGGCGGCCTGGAACAACCGCTCGCCGTTCCATACCAGCGCGTCGATCTCGGCCTGGGTGACGGGCAACGCCGCCACCGGGTCGAGCAACCACTCGTTGAGGAAGGCCACATCGTGGGAGTCGAGCACGGTGTCCTTGGTCTGCGCCACCAGCCGGTTGTGCTCGGAGTGGAAGATCGCATGCACCGCGGTCAGGCCGATGTTCTCGTTGACCCGGCCGTCACCGGCGATGTAGTGGGCGTCGAGCAGTTCGTTGTCGTAGGCGGTGTTGGCACCGGTCTGCGGGTTGAACGGCACGGCGTTGCCTATCGCATCGCCGGCGTCCGGCGCCAGCACGCCACCGCTGAACACCGGCACGGCGTTGTGGGCGATATCGGCCAGGAACTGGTGGCCGGTGCGCACGGCATTGGTCAGGTCGATCGGCGCCAGTGGGTTGCCTTCGACCAGCACGTCGTCGGCAGTACCGCCCAGGCCGTCCACGCCCTTCATCACCACCATCGGGTAGCCGTTGGGCCCCTTGATGAAGTTGCCGTAGGCGTCGGTGGCCAGCAGCGGCACGTTGTCCACGTCGGCGTCGGTGAGGTGGATACCCAGCACATCGTTGGCCTGGGCCTTGACCACTTTCCAGGTGGCCATGCCGCCGATCTCGCTGTCGTCGCCGGTGCCGTACTTGCCGTCGGCGCCCAGGTCACGGTTGGTGATCAGGCGGCCGGTGGCGATCGGGCCGTGGTCGGTCAGCTGGTAGCCGCGCAGGAACACCTGGTGCGACGGGTGCGAGCTGTAGGTCTGGTTCTGGTCGACGAACGGCGTGGTGGTGTTGGTGTGTTCGTGGACATCGTCGGCAGTGCCCAGCACGCCGTCGGCGCCGGGCAGGTTGGTGGCGCGGGTCAGCACCATGAAGTTGGAGTGCCCGCCCGGCACGTACAGCGGGTCGTCCGGTTGCAGCGGGATGAAGATGGTGCCCGAGCCGCCCTTGGTCACCAGGTCCAGGCCGTGGTCGAAGAACTGCCCGAAGAAGGTCATCCAGGCGTTGAACGGCGCGGACAGGCCGGCATCCGGCGCGGTGTTCTCGAACAGGTATACGTCGTGGTCGTCATTGGTGCCGAACTGGCCATCCAGGCCGGGGCTGGCAACGATGCGCACGCCATCCTTGAGCACGTCGTCACTGCCTGGCGCGCCGAAGTCGAGGTGACCGTTGGCACCGGGGTCATAGGCGGTGGCATAGGCGGCCGGGTTGTTCGAGGTCTGGTCGACGATCAGGTTGCTGATGGTGCGCGGCTGCGAGTCGAACACGTTGCCGCTGGTCTGCTGGTAGGAGGTCGCAGGGCTGGCCGGGGAACCGGGGCCAAAGAAGCCGGCCGGGGCGCCTTCGGCCGAATTGAACACGGGGTCGCTCAGGCGTGGGAACACGTTGTCGGCGGCACCGTATTCGGTGTGGTTGTTGCCGTTGAGGTTCATCAGGTTGTTGTTCGAACCATCGACCGCACGCAGGCCTAGCGGCGCGCGGATGTTGGGGATCAACGAGAGGATGTCCTGCCCCGCCGCGTCCGCCTCGGCGATCTTGATCTGGGCGAGGATGAAGTTGAGGTCCGAGCGCACCATGTGCAGACCGGCGCCGCCATCGCTGGCATCCACCACCGGGGTTGGTGCCGTGGGCACCACCGGCGCGCCGGGCTCTACCACTGTGGTGGGCTGGGAGAACAGGATTTCGGTGGTGCCGTGGGCGTCCTGGTAGATCGCCTTGACCCGCAGCGACAGGCCGGCCAGGTCCGGCGAGACCTTGAACGCCGTGCCGTCGGCGCTCTGGAATGCCAGATCGCCGGCCGGCAGCAGGATGATGTCCTGGAACACGCCGCTGCCCGGGTCGGCCTCGAACTGCCAGTAGTAGGACACCGAACTGTTGGCGAGCGTACCCAGCGGGTTGCCGGCGCTGACGTTGTCGCCATCGCGCACCCCCGCCACGCTGACGGTGAGCATGTCGCCCACGGTGATCGCCCCGCCGTTGCTGTCGGTGAGCGTTGGCTGGCCGGTGGGCTGGGCGTTGCCGCCGGGCACCAGGATCTGCTGGCCGTCGGCGAATTGCAGGCGCTCGATATGCAGCAGGGTATCGGTGCCGTCACGGCCAACATCGCTGTCGGTCACCGTCCACACGTCGTCCGAGACATCGGCGGTGCCACGGGTGTCACGGGTCACCGTGTAGTCGGCCTGCACACCCTGGTAGATCGCGGTGTCATAGGCCGCGCCACCGGTGGAGGTACCGGGCAGGATCTCGCGCACCGCCTTGAGCTGGCCGGGGTTGTAGGTGCGGTCGAGCATGAACGGGATCATGTCGACCATGCTGTCGAAGCTGGCGATCTCGGGGCCGGTGTGGTTGACATCGCCCGGGGCATACACCGCGATGCGCACGTTGATCCACTTGTCGCCGTCGATCAGGTCATCGCCGCCACGGCCTTCGATCAGGTCACTGCCGTTACCACCGAGGATGATGTTGCCGGTGGCAAAACCTGTGGTCGGCAGCCCGGCATCGGCCAGGAACTGCTGCAGCCCGCGGATCAGCTGGACATTGGTCAAGGCACCGCCGGTGGCGCCGCCGTGGTTGAGGATGGTCACCGCATCCACGTCATCGCCCTTGAGCACGTCGGCGAAATTGGAGCCGGACAACCCCTCCACTTCGGCGAAGCGATCGAGGATCGAGGCCGGCGAGGCGCCGACCGGGTTGAACACCCCGGCGTTCTGGTTCGGTGCGTTGCCATGGGGCTGGGCCAGCGCGGCCAGGCTCAGGTCGGCGGTGACGCCCACCTGGTCGTTCTTGTAGGTGATCCAGTCGAAACCGGACATGCCGTCCATCTTGTCCTGGGCATCGCTGCCGACAAAGATGTCGTCGCCGCCCTCGCCGATCATTTCATCGAAGCCGCCACCGCCGACGAAGATGTCGTTGCCGACCACGTCATCGGTGAGCAGCGGTGCGAAGTTGTCGCCCGGCGCGCCGTCCTGGGTGCCCTTCTCGATCCAGTCGTCGCCTTCGTTGCCGGTGGGCGGCAGGTTGGTCTTGGCGCCGAGGATGAAGTCGTCGCCCTGGCCGCCGAAGGTGGTGGTGATGTCTTCGGTGGTGACGATGAAGTCCTGGCCGTCGCCGCCGAGGATCAGGTTGCCGGCGGCCAGCATGCTGCCGGCAATGATCACGTCGTTGCCAGCGTTGCCTTCCAGGCGGTTGTCGCCGAACGAGTCGGTGATGATGTCGTCGCCCGCGCCACCCAGCACCGCATCGTTGCCGGCACCGCCTTCGAGGCGGTCGTTGCCGCCGTCGCCATACAGGGTGTCGTCGCCCTCGCCGGAAATGATGATGTCGTCGCCGGCAGTGCCGCCGAGCACCACGTGGTCTTCACCGGTGTAGTGCAGGAAGTTGCTGTCGCCACCCACGGTGTCGGGGTTGTCACGGATCACCAGCGGCACGATCTCCACGCCGTTGATCATCAGCCCGCCAGTGGGGTCGGCACGGCCGTCTGCGCCCAGGCCGGTGTACTGGTTGGCCTGGTTGACCTCCAGGGTGAAGGTCGGGGTGAGGAACACCGTGTTGGACAGGTGGGTGACATCGGTGTTGAGCATGATCAGCTTGGCGAACGAGTTGTTCTCAAGCTCGGTGCCGAAGTTCAGGCCCGCGGTGCGCGACAGGTAATAGAAACGGTCGCCGTTCTGCAGCGCTTCGAGCTGGGTTTCGAAGACGAAGTTGAAGCTTGAGCCGAGCATGCCGCCGAACGGCATTTTCTGCTCGGCCAGGCCGCCAACCCAGAAGTCGATGCTGTCGACGCCGGTGATGGTCACGCCACTGACGTCGTCGGCGGTGTTCATCACGCCGTCCTTGCCGGCCAGGGTGACGTTGGCCCAATCCCCGGTGCCGTTGAGGAAGTCCAGGCGGTCGCCCGGTGCACCCGTGCCGCCGAACACCAGCGCCAGGGCGGCGGCGCGTTTGTCTTCGAGGGTGGTCGCCGAGGTGATGCTGCTGTGGCTGCCATAGGCGGCGATGAAGTTGACCAGCGAGGCCGGGTGCTTGAGATGCTCGGCGAAGTCGACCCAGCTGATGTACGGCTTGAGCTGGCTGTCGCCGGTGGAATGGTAGAACTCGCGGCGCGCCTGGTTGAGGCTGGGGATGCCGGTGTCACGGCCACGGGCCAGGTTCAGCGCCGGCAGGTCCAGCGGCAGGCCCAGCAAGTTGTTGCGCAGCGCCTCGGTGACGAATTCGTCGATCTCGTTGCCCAGTTGGCGGGTCACGCCGCGGATGATCGCCCCGGCCGCTTCGTCGGCGGTGGCGCCGCTGCCGGCGAAGGCCAGCGGGTTGAGGAAGGCGGCAATCAGGCCCAATTGCTGGTCGGGATTGTTCGGGTCGCTGAGAACCGGGTTGAACGCGGGGTCGAAGCGGTCGACGGTCTCGGTCAGCATCGAGTGGCCGAAGCGGTACACCACGTGGGCGAACTCGGCGAGGATCGCCGGGTTGATCGAGGTGTCGTAACCGTTGGGGGCGAGGAACTCGTCCACCTGCGGCTGGATGGTGCGGGCGAATTCCTCGAACACCAGGTGCTGGTACTGCATTTCGGTGCCGAACTTGGCGGCCTGGAACAGCCGCTCGCCATCCCATACCAGGGCGGCGACCTCGGCGGCCGTGGTCGGCAGTGCGGCCACATCATCCACCAGCCACTCATTGAGGAAGGCCAGGTCAGCCGAGGCGAGGAT
The DNA here is from genome assembly GCF_009650555.1 of Pseudomonas sp. EMN2. Classification (NCBI taxonomy): domain Bacteria; kingdom Pseudomonadati; phylum Pseudomonadota; class Gammaproteobacteria; order Pseudomonadales; family Pseudomonadaceae; genus Pseudomonas; species Pseudomonas sp. EMN2. The sequence goes on along the minus strand of NZ_VZZR01000089.1, from coordinate 19,871 downwards.
GGTGTCCTTGGATTGCTGCACCAGGCGGTTGTGCTCGGAGTGGAACACATGGTGCACGGCGGTCAGGCCGATGTTCTCGTTGGCGCGACCGTCGCCGGCGATGTAGTGGGCGTCGAGCAGTTCGTTGTCGTAGGTCAGGTTGCTGCCGCCCGGGCCTGGGGTCTGGGCGTTGCCGATGCTGTTGTCGGCATCGGCCTGCAGCACGCCACCGACCGAGACCGGCTCGGCATTGTGGGCGATGTCATCAAGGAAGCCATGGCCGGTGCTCACCGCGTTGGCCAGGCTGATCGGCGCGGCGCGGTTGCCCTCTACCAGTTGGGTCACGTCATCGGCGGTGCCCGCGATGCCGTCGGCGCCATTGCCGATACGGATCACCACCTGCGGCATGCCGTTGGGGCCCTTGATGAAGTTGCCATAGGCATCGGTGGCCAGCAGCGGCACGTTGTGCACGTTGGCGTCGGTCAGGTCGATGCCGAGGATGTCGCGGGCCTGGGCCTTGACCACCGCCCAGGTGGCCATGCCGCCGTTCTCGCCACTGCCATCGTCGGCGGTGCCGAACTTGCCGTCGGCGCCCAGATCGCGGTTGGTGATCAAGCGGCCGGTGGCCACCGGGTCGCCGCCGGCATCGAGGGTGTATTCGCGCAGGAATACCTGGTGCGAGGGGTGCGAGCTGTAGGTCTGGCTCTGATCGACGAACGGCGAGGTGGTGTTGAGCTGGCCATCGTCGGCGGTGCCGAGCACGCCATCGGCGCCGGCGGTGTGCACCGCGCGCGGCAGCACCATGAAGTTGGTCTGCCCGCCCGGCACGTACAACGGGTCGTCGGGCTGCAGCGGTATGAACACCACGGCGCTGCTGGTTTTGGTGACCAGGTCCAGGCCGTGGTCGAAGAACTGGCCGAAGAACGTCATCCAGGAGTTGAAGCCGGCGGTCAGGCCGGCATCCGGCGACTCGTTGGGGATGAAGAACACTTCTTTGTCGTCGGCGGTGCCGAACACACCGTCCACGCCGGGGCTGATCACCGGCGCGGCGCCGCCATTGGCCTCGACCGCCGCCGGGTTGTGCGCGGTCTGGTCGACGATCAGGTTGCTGATGGTGCGCGGCTGTGCGTCGACCACCGTGCCGCTGGCGGCGTAGGCCGCGCGGTACTGGGCATCGAGCAGGCGCAGGAAGGAATTGTCGGCGGCACCGAACTCGCTCTGCCCGGCCACCAGATTGTTGTAGCTGCCATCGACGGTACGCAGGCCGAACGGCACCTGGCTGTTGGGCAGCAGCTCGATAAGGCTGGCGCCGCTGGCATGGGCTTCGGCGATGAAGATCTGCTTGAGGATGAACTCCAGGTCGGACTTGCTGAAATTGGCCATTTTCGGTTGACCTCGATCGGTATGGGGGGCGAGCGCGGGGCGCAGGCGCCCGTCGCGCCCGTTCATGGGCGTGCACGGTTTGCAGCGTTTTCTTGTGGCGAAACGGGGCGCGCAAAACCGTTACCCGCCTGGCGGGCTACGTGCCTGGAGTTCGCGCAGGTTCAGGTGCGTCGGGCGCTCAGGCGCGACGAACCCAGGCCCTGGGTGGGCCGTGACCACGAGAGGTGGGGGATAACGTCCTGTAGAGCCCATTCACTCGGTACAAGAACAGAGGGCTGGTCATGTTCTGCTCCCACAGGAATGTCAGCGGGGGCTCGCGGTGCCGTGGCGACAACAGGGCTTCGGGCAAAGTTCCGACGAACTGACTAAGACTAAAGTTGTAGGCAAAAAAATTGTCAATATTACGTCGATAAAAAAGATTGGATCCCGCTAATCATTCTCAACTGGCTGTTTTTAATGAAAATTGCGAGGAATCCATAGAGCAAAAACGTATTACAAAATATTTCTCACAACCTACGCTCCTGCTTGTGGGGTACTGCAGCGAGTTCGGATTACCCGCCAAAAGAGCGACCAGCCTGCGTGCCAATCAGCTTCCACACCTACTGCTACCTGGGCTGCCGCAAGAGCACCCGGTTTTCTGGAGGGAGGCCTCATGCCCAAGCACACATCCACCCGCACTGAGCTCGCCGACGCACTGTTTCAAATGCGACGCAGTTTCTATTCGCTGGCAGGTTTCAGCGGAGTGATAAACGTCATGATGTTGACACCTGCCGTGTACATGCTGCAGGTCTACGACCGTGCACTGGTGAGCCGCAACGTCACCACCCTGGCCATGCTGACGGTGCTTGTGGTGGGCCTGTTCCTGCTGATGTCCACCCTGGAGATGCTGCGCACCCGGGTGCTGATCCGGGTGGGCAACTGCCTGGACATGGCACTCAACCGACGCACCTTCAGCGCCGCCTTCGAGCGCAATCTCAGCCGCGCCGGCGGCAGCCCCGGCCAGGCCCTGCAGGACCTGGCGCAGCTGCGTCAGTTCCTCACCGGCAATGGCCTATTCGCCTTCTTCGACGCGCCCTGGACGCCGATCTACCTGCTGGTCGCCTACCTGATCCATCCGCTGCTGGGGCTGGTCACGCTGATCGGTTCGATGATCCTGGTAGGCCTGGCCTGGCTCACCGAAAAGGCCACCCACCAGCCGCTGGCCGAAGCCAACCAGGCGGCGCTGTCGTCGGCCAACTACGCCAACAACAACCTGCGCAACGCCGAGGTGATCGAGGCCATGGGCATGCTGCCGGCCATCAGCCAGCGCTGGTTCAAGGGCCACCTGCGCATCCTGCAGATGCAGACCCTGGCCTCCGACCGCGCCGCGCTGATCAGCAGCACCGGACGCTTCGTGCGCATCACCCTGCAGTCGCTGATCCTCGGCAGCGGCGCGCTGCTGGCGATCGAAGGCAAGATCACCCCGGGAATGATGATCGCCTGCTCGATCCTCACCGGCCGCGCCCTGGCCCCGGTGGAACAGGTGATCGCCTCGTGGAAGCAACTGCTCGCTTGCCGCCTGGCCTGGGGCCGGCTCAACACGCTGTTGCACGACTATCCAAAGCGGCCGCCGAGCATGTCGCTGCAGCGCCCGCTGGGCATGCTCGCGGTGGAGAACGTGTTTGCCGGCGCCCCCGGCACCGGCAACACCATCCTGCGCGGGGTGAGCTTCAGCCTTACACCGGGTGAAAGCCTGGGCATCATCGGCCCGTCCGCCTCGGGCAAGTCCACCCTCGCCCGCCTGCTGGTCGGCGTATGGCCGACCCAGGCTGGCAAGGTGCGCCTGGACGGCGCCGACCTGTTCACCTGGAACAAGGCCGAGCTGGGCCCCTGGCTCGGCTACCTGCCCCAGGATGTGGAGCTGTTTGAAGGCAGCATCGCCGACAACATCGCGCGCTTTGGCGAGGTGGACAGTGACGCGGTGATCCGCGCCGCCAAGATCAGCGGCGTGCACGAGATGATCCTGCGCCTGCCCCAGGGCTACGACACCCGCCTGGGCAATGACGGCAGCCCGCTGTCCGGTGGCCAGAAGCAACGCATCGCCCTGGCCCGCGCGCTGTACGGCGAGCCCAGCCTGATCGTGCTGGACGAGCCCAACGCCAACCTCGACGACCTCGGCGAAAAGGCCCTGGTGGACGCCATGGCCGAGCTCAAGGCGCGGGGCGCGACGGTGATCCTGGTCTCGCACCGGCCCAATGTGCTGTGCGCCGTCGACAAGGTGCTGATGCTGCGCGACGGCACCGTGCAAATGCTCGGCAGCCGCGACGAAGTGTTCGCCGCACTGCGCAAGGCCAGCGTGATACCGGCAGGCGCGACGGCACCGACCCCACTGGCCTCGGTCAAGGCACGGGAGTGACAGATCATGCAGATGAACATGCCCACTGAAACCACCGGGAACGCCCTCGACCACGGCATCGACATGAACGTCACCCGCCCCGCCCGCTGCGGCCTGTGGTTGATGCTCGCCGGCTTTGGCGGTTTTTTGATGTGGTCGTGGCTGGCGCCGCTGGATGCCGGCGTGGTGGCCACCGGCACGGTCAAGGTCACCAGCAACCGCAAGGCGGTACAACACCTGACCGGCGGCACCGTGGAAGCGATCCTGGTGCGCGAAGGCGACGTGGTGAAGAAAGGCCAGGAACTGGTGCGTCTGGATGCCCTGCGCGCCGTGGCCGAACAAGGCGCGGTCAGCGCCCAGTACATCGTCAGCAAGACCGTGGAGAACCGCCTGGAGGCCGAGCGTGACGGCCAGGACACAGTGACCTACGACCCCGACCTGCTTGCCCGCTTCGCCGGCGACCACCGCCTGCTGGCAGCGATGGACTTGCAGGAACACCTGCTCGATACCCGCCGCGCGGGCCTGGCCGGCGAGATCGACATCCTCGAAGAGAACCTCACGGCCTCGGCGGTGCAGCTCAAGGGCCTGCAGCAGGTGTATGGCGCGCGCGCCTCGCAGATCGGCTTCCTCGACCAGGAACTGCACGGCACCCGCACCCTCGCCGCCGAAGGCTATGTGCCGCGCAACCGCCTGCTGGAACTGGAACGCAGCCATGCCGACCTGTCCGCCGGCCAGGCCGAGAACCTCAACAACATCGCCCGAGTGCGCAGCCAGACCAGCGAGATCCGCCTGCGCATCCTGCAGCGCCAGCACGACTACCGCAAAGAGGTGCAATCGCAGCTGACCGACACCGCCAAGGAGAGCACCACCCTGGCCGACCGCCTGCGCGCGCTGGATTATGAAGTGGCGCACACGGTGATCCGCTCGCCGATCGACGGCATGGTCCAGGCCCTGAGCATCGCCACGGTCGGCGGGATCATCCAGCCCGGCGCCAAGATCATGGAGGTGGTGCCGCTCGACGAGCCGCTGCAGGTGGACGCGATGATCCCGGTGCAGGCCATCGACAAGATGGTCCCGGGGCTTGCGGTGGACCTGTCCTTCCCGGCCTTCAACCATGCCCAGACCCCCAACATCCCCGGGCGGGTCAAGACCGTCTCGGCCGACCGGCTGATGGACGAAGAGAGCAAGCAGCCGTTCTACCTGGCCCAGGTGGAGGTGACCCAGGCCGGCATGGCCCTGCTGGGCAGCAACCATATCCGCCCCGGCATGCCCGCCAGCGTCACCATCAAGACCGGCGAACGCAACCTGCTGAGCTACCTGCTCAAGCCGATGATCGAGCGCGTCGACAGCGCCTTCAAGGAGCAATGATATGAACCGTCATTGCCTGTGCCTGTGCCTGCTGGGCCTGGCCCTGCCCGCCGGCGCCATGGACCTCAAGCAAGCCTGGGACCTGCTGCAGTACCAGGGCCCGGTGTACCGCGCAGCCGTGCATGAACAAGAGGCCGGCGCCGAGAACCGAGCCATCGGCCGAGCCGGCCTGCTACCGCAGATCAACGCCTCGGCCTACACCAACAAGGTCAACGGCAACCAGCGCCAGAACGGCATCAACAACGACCTCGACTACGACTCCACCGGCGCCAACCTGCGCCTGCGCCAGCCGCTGTTCAACAAGCAGAAGATGGCCGAGTACCGCCAGGGCCAGCAACGCGCCGACTACAGCGTGGCGGTATTCGATGCCAAGAGCCAGGACGCTGCGGTACGCCTGGCCGAGAGTTACTTCAACGTGCTACTGGCCAGCGAGACCATCAGCCTGGCCCACGCCAAGCTGAGCGCCTTCGAAGAGCAATTGGCCTCAGCGAAACGGCGCATGGAACTGGGCGACGGCACCATCACCGACATCGACGAGTCGGCCGCGCGCCGCGACCTGGCCGAGGCCGAGCTGATCGAAGCGCAGGACAACCTGGTCAACGCCCGCCGCCAGCTCGCCGAGTACATCGGTGAAACCCCTGAATCGCTGACCACCTTGCAACCGGGCTTCGCCACCCCACCGCTGCTGCCAGGCAACTTGCAGGATTGGCTGGTCAAGGCCCAGGCCGACAGCCCGCTGATTCATGCACGCCGCCACAGCCAGGAGATCGCCGAAGAAGAAGTGAAACGGGCCAAGGCCGGCCACTGGCCGACCCTGGACTTCGTCGCCGGCTACACCGCCGGCGAAAGCCAGTCGCTGTCGGAGCTGAACCAGCGCAACCACTACAGCTCGATCGGCCTGGAAATCAACATCCCGTTGTACAGCGGCGGCGGTGTCAGCGCCCTCAGCCGCCAGGCCAGCGCCAACAGCGCCAAGGCCCAGGACGAACTTGACGCCACCCGCCAGGAAGTCATCACCGGCACCACCCGGGAGTTTCGCGGTGTGCAGAGCGGCGCCCTGCGCATTCGCGCGCTGGAAAAAGCCGTGGTGTCCAACGAGCGCTCATTGCTGTCGACCCGCAAGGGCTTCAAGGAGGGCGGCACCAGCACCAACTCGGATGTGCTCAATGCCGAGGAGCTGTTGTTCGTGGCCAGGCATGACCTGTTCGAGGCCAAGTTGCGCTACCTGATGTCGCGCCTGCGCCTGGCCTCGTCGGTGGGGAGCCTGGGGGATGATGATATCGATCAGATCAACGATTACCTGGGGCCGGAGTTGTTGGTGAGCAAGTGATAGAGCTGGGGCCGCTTTGCGGCCCTATCGCGGCACAAGGCCGCTCCTACAGGGGATCGCGGTCTCTTGTAGGAGCGGCCTTGTGCCGCGAAAGGGTCGCGCAGCGGCCCCGGCAGTCTATGTGGTAACGCTGCACGTCGGCGCCTGGCAGATCACTCGCCGCTGACCAACTGCCACGCCAGCTGGTTGTGACGCTCCAGCACCAGAGGCAGATCCACGGTGGTGATACGGCCGTCCTGCACCACCACCCGGCCATTGATCACGCTGGTGTCGACGTGGGTCGGGGTGCAGAACACCAGGGCCGCCAGCGGGTCGTGCAAGGCGCCTGCGTAGGCCACGTGGCCGAGGCTGAAGGCGACGAAGTCGGCGACCATGCCCGGGGCCAGGGCGCCGATGTCGTTACGGTTGAGCACCTTGGCGCCGCCCAGGGTGGCGATTTCCAGGGCCTCGCGCGCGGTCATGGCGTCAGGGCCGAAACCGACCCGCTGCAACAGCAGCGCCTGGCGCACTTCGCCGATCATGCTCGCGCCGTCGTTGGAGGCCGAGCCGTCCACCCCCAGGCCCACCGGCACGCCGTGGTCGCGCATCTTGCGGATCGGCGCGATGCCCGAGGCCAGGCGCATGTTCGAGCAGGGGCAGTGGGCCACACCGGTGCCGGTGCGGGCGAACAGTTCGATGCCGTGCTGGTCGAGCTGCACGCAGTGGGCGTGCCAGACATCGTGGCCGACCCAGCCGAGGTCTTCGGCGTATTCGGCGGGGGTCATGCCGAACTTCTCGCGGCTGTAGGCGATGTCGTTGACGTTTTCGGCCAGGTGGGTGTGCAGCGACACACCGTACTCGCGCGCCAGCACCGCGGCTTCGCGCATCAGGTCACGGCTCACCGAGAACGGCGAGCACGGCGCCACCACCACGCGGCGCATCGAACCGTGGCTGGCGTCGTGGTAGTCCTCTATCAGGCGCTGGGACTCCTTGAGGATGTCGCTCTCTTTCTCCACCACCGAATCCGGCGGCAGGCCGCCCTGGCTGCGGCCGACGCTCATGCTGCCGCGCGCGGCGTGGAAGCGCATGCCGATTTCCTCGGCGGCGTGGATGCTGTCGTCGAGCTTGCAGCCGTTGGGGTAGATATAGAGGTGATCGCTGGAGGTGGTGCAGCCCGACAGGATCAGCTCGGCCATGGCGGTCTGGGTCGACACCGCGATCATTTCCGGAGTCAGCCGCGCCCAGATCGGGTACAGATTGGTCAGCCAGTTGAACAGCTCGCCGTCCTGGGCGGCCGGCACCACGCGGGTGAGGCTCTGGTACATGTGGTGGTGGGTGTTGACCAGGCCGGGGATGACCACCTTGCCGGCCATGTCCAGCACCACATCGGCGGTTTGCGGCAGGCTGTCGCTGGGGCCGACCTGCTTGATGATGTTGTCTTCGATGTACAGGCCGCCGCGCTTGATTTCCCGGCGTTCGCCGTCCATCGTCACCAGCAGCTCGGCGTTCTTGACCAGCATTGTCTTGGGCATGGGGGTTCCTCTCCCGCAAGGGGTCGCATTCAACATGATGTTTGCACAGGCCGCCGTCGGGCGACCTGTATGGAGCGTTCAGTGCAGCTGCGCAGGCAGTGTCGCGATGAACGGCAGGCGATACCGTGCCGCGGCTGAATCCGCACGTGCCAAGGCATGGGCCAAGGGCCCTGACAGGCATGCACGGGTTTGCGGCGTGAAGGGTATGGCAGCGCGTCCGTCGCTCGTGGCGGCGCTGAAGCATGCATCAGCGTTGAGCGGGATTCGCGCAAGAGGCTCGTAGGGTTCGAGCAGCGTTGGGTGTTGCATGATGGGTAACCGTCGCAATACGCACCGGCGATTGCCGCTGTCGTAGGCGCCGGACAATGTAAGCAGAACTGACGGTTTCTGTATACAAAAAGCTCTCGCTGCGTCGCTATGCTGGAAACTACATAGCGAAATCCTGACACTGCAGTCAGATTTTTCATCATCAAGGAGCAAGTCATGAAAGTCAGTGCCCGCAACGTGTTCAAAGGCAAGGTCCGTGATGTGCGCCCCGGCGCCGTCAACAGCGAGGTCAGCCTCGAGTTGGCCGGTGGCGAAACCCTGGTGGCAGTGGTCACCGTCGAGAGCGTCAACAGCCTGGGGCTCAAGCCAGGCGCCGAGGCCATCGCCCTGGTCAAGGCACCCTGGGTGATGCTGATGACCGAGGCCAGCGACATTCGCCTGTCCGCCCGCAACTGCCTGAATGGCAAGGTGGTGAAAGTCACCGACGGTTCGGTCAACGCCGAAGTGACCCTCGAACTCGCCGGCGGTACCCAGGTTCACGCCATCGTCACCCGCGATGCCGTGCAGGAGCTGGGCCTGGCCCCAGGCGTCAATGCGACCGCCGTCATCAAGGCCTCGCACATCATCCTCGGCGTACCGGCCTGATGATCCCGGCCAGGGCACCGCTCGGCGCCCTGGCCTGCCCGCTACATCACCTGCCCATACACGACAGGCGCTGCTGCACGCCCGTCCATTTCGTCCGCCGCTACTGGTGACAGCCACCCGCCACTGTGTATGCTGGCCGGCGCCGCGAACCGTTGCCTGGCCCTGCCCCGCTGCCGACCGGGCCACTCGCCGCCGCCCTTCGCGATCAGGCCACGATCGAGCCCACCGTAGCGGACTCCCAGCCCCATGCCCGTTGACCTGCAAGCGCTCTACCCCAAGCTGATCCACCTGATGCTGGACACCGTGTTCGTGGTCGACCGGGACAATACCATCGTGTTCGTCAGCAATGCCTGCGAAGCATTGCTGGGCTACCGCGCCGACGAACTCACCGGCACCCCGATCACCCGCTACATGCACCCGGATGACCTGGAGGCGACCCGCGCCTCGATCATCCGCATCATGAACGGCCACGCCCATTTCGACTTCCGTAACCGTTACATCCGCAAGGACGGTGCGGTGGTGCACATCCTGTGGGCGGCGTTCTGGTCCGACGAGGTGGGTGCGCGGATCGGCGTGGCGCGCAACGTGACCGCCCTGACCCAGGCCGAGCAGGAGCTGCGCTTTCTCGCCCATCACGACCCGCTGACCCGACTGTGCAACCGCTCGCTGTTCAACGACCGCCTGGCTGCGGCGCTACACAGTGCAAAGCACCAGCAGCGCCCACTGGCGCTGCTGTTCCTGGATATCAACGACTTCAAGGGCATCAACGATGTCCACGGGCATGCGGCGGGCGACCGCGTGCTGTGCACCATTGCCCGGCGCCTGGAAGCCTGCGTGGCGGCCACCGACACGGTGGCGCGCATGGGCGGCGACGAGTTCACGATATTGCTGCCGGATATCTCGTCGGCCGCGGCGGTTGCCGAGCAGATCGCCCAGATCCTCGCCGTCATGGCCGAGCCACTGGGCCCTGAGTTCGGCGCTATCGGCATGCCCAGCTGCAGCATCGGCGTAGCCTGCTACCCCGATGACGGTGAGGACGCCGACACCCTGCTCAGCCGCGCCGACGACGACATGTACCAGCAGAAACGGCGGCGCCGGGCGGCGGGTTGAGGGTCAGAAGTCGTAGCGCAGGTTCATCATCACGTTGCGTGGCGCGCCGTAGTGCCCCCAGCTGCCGGAGAAGCCGGTGTAGTACTTCTCGTCGAACAGGTTGTTGAGGTTCAGCGTGCTGCTCAGGTGCTCATTGAAGCGGTAGCGAGCCATCAGGTTGACCACGGCGTAGTCGTCCTGGGTGATGCGGGTGCTGTACCGGGAAAAATACACCGAGTTGCTGGAGTTCCAGTTGACCCCGCCGCCCAGGGTCAGGCGCTGCCAGTCTCCCTGCAGCTGGTAGGTGTTCCACAACCGGAAGGTGTCCATCGGCAGCTGACTGGTCAGCCGCTGGCCATCGGCGTCCTCGGTGCGCGAATGGCTGTAGCCAGCCTGCACGTTCCAGCCCGTGGCCAACTCGCCGGCCAGCTCCATGTCGATGCCCTTGGTCTTGGCGCCGCTGACGGCGCGGTAGGCGTCTTCCTGGTCGCGAGTGCCCGGCACCTTGGCGCCGCCATCGAGCTCGGCGACGTTGTCGCGCTCGACCAGGTAAAGCGACACGCTGCTGTTCAGGCGCCCGTCATAGAACTCGCCCTTCCATCCCGTCTCGTAGTTTTTCCCCACCACCGGCTCCAGGTACTTGCCGTCGCGGTCGCGGGCGGACTGCGGCTTGAAGATGTCGGTGTAGCTGACGTACACCGACTGCTCGGGGGTGAGGTCGTAGACCAGCCCGGCGTAGGGCGTGACCACGCCGCGCTCGGTCATGCTGTAGGCGCTGGGGGCGCCGTTGGGCAGGCTGCGCAGGTAGTAGTGATAGCGGTAGTTGCTGACCCGGGAGCCGAGGATCAGGTGCAGGCTGTCGCTCAGGTTGAAACGCGCGGCAGTGAAGTAGCCGCTCTGGCGGGTGTCGACATCGTAGTCCAGCACCGGCGTGAACAAGTCGGTGTTCGGCTTGGGCAGTTCGTTGCCCCAGTTGTTGAAGTCGACGATCGCGTCATCGGTGCCCTCGGAGTGATGGCGATTGACGTAGTCGAAGTAGTTGGCGCCGAAGATCAGTTCGTGGGTCTGCCCGAACAGTTCGAACGGCCCTTGCAAGGTGGCATCGATCGCGCGCTGGCGCTGGGTGGCGGTGGCGTCGCTCTGGTCGATCTTGGCGGTGCCGTCAGGCCTGATGTTGGAGTTGTTCGAGGAGCTGTAATAGGCACCCGACAACGCGTAGCGGTCGACATCCATGTAGGTGGTGCCGACTTTCAGCTGCCAGTCGCCGGCCAGTTGCTGCTCGAGGCCGATGGTGTAGTTGGTGGTCTCGAAGCGGTCCAGGTTCCACCGCGCACCGGAGCTGGTGGAGCGGGAGAAGTCGGTCGGCGTGCCGTTGTTGTAGATCAGCGGCACACCCTGGGCGCCGGTGGGTCGATAGCGCTGGTGGTCGATGCTGACCCGCAGCAGGGTGGTGTCGGTAAGGTCGGCTTCCAGCGCGCCGTAGGCGATGTCCTTGTCCTGCTGGTACCAGTCCATGAAGGTGTGATTGGTCTGCTTGGCCGCTACCAGGCGCCCACGCAGGTCGCCTTCGCTGGTCAGCGGGCCGGACACATCGGCCTCCAGGCGCCGATAGTTCCATGAGCCCAGGCCACCCTGCACATAGGCCTGGAAGTCCCGGGTCGGGCGCTTGCGCACCACGTTGACCACACCGCTGGGATCGCCGGCGCCGGTCATCAGGCCGGTGGCGCCGCGCACCACCTCGACCCGGTCGTAGATCGCCATGTCCAGCAGGGTACTGGGCATGGTGCGGGTCTGGTTTTCCTGGTAGGTGGTGATGCCGTCGAACTGGTAGGTGTTCAGGCCGCTGCCGCGCGAGTAGATGTTGAAGCGCTCGCCGCCATCCTGGGACATGGTGATGCCCGGGGTCTGCTTGAGCACGTCGGCCATGCTGGTGAGCTGCTGGTCGTCCATGAACTGGCGGGTGATCACGCTGATGCTCTGCGGGGTCTCGCGGATCGACAGGTTCATCTTGGTGGCGGTGCTGGTCACCCCGGTGGTGTAGGAACCGGTGCCCTCGGTGGTCGCACCGAGCCCGGTGGCGTTGACGCTGGTGGCGCCGAGTTCCATGACACCGCTGTCGGCTGCCCGGGGGATCAGCCGGTAACGGTCGCTGCTGACCTGCACCGGCTGCAGCCCGGTGCCGACCAGCAGCATGGCCAGGCCCTGCTCGACCGCGAACTGGCCACGCAGGCCGGGGCTCTGCACGCCCCGGGAGGCCTGGGAGTCGACGGCGACCATCACCCCGGCCTGCTGGCCGAACTGCCCGAGCACGCTGTCGAGGCTGCCAGGGGCGATATCGAAACGGCGCTCATCGGCCTGGGCGGAAAGATGCCACGCGGCCACGGCCAGGCCGAGCAACAGCGGGCTTGCGAGAGGGGTAAGGCGACACAGCATCGAGACAATCCTTGGCAGACAGGCGTGGGCGATGCGCTGCAAATTCAGCGCGTTTGCCTGTACTGATGCGCGAGAAACGAAAACCTGCCGGGTATGGGCAATATTTTTTGCACTGTGAAATTCAGGCCGGCACTACCGTGGCCCAATAGCCCAGCACCCGCTGCACCCGCACCGGCAACACCTCGGCCAGCAGGTCCAGGCTGGCCTCCGGCTGGTCCAGCGAAAACGTGCCACTGACTTGCAACCCGGCCACCTGCGGATCGCAGCGCAATACCCCTTTGCGATAGCGGTCCAGCTCGGCCAACAGACTACCCAGCGCCATGCGCTCGGCCACCAGCTGCCCTTGGGTCCAGGCCGCTGTGCCCACCGGCAGTGGCGTCACGCTGCCAGCGCCGGTTGCCGTGAACAGCTGCTGCCAGCCGCCTTCCAGCCCGGCACGCACACCCTGCCCGTCTTCCACCAGCGCCCTGCCGTCGAGCACCTGCACCAAGGTGGCGGCCACCTGCTGTTGAACCACCAGCCGCGCTCCCACGCCCGGCAGGATCCGCGCCTGCCCCGCACGCACGCTGATGCCGACAGCCTGCCCTGCTTCCAGCAGCACCCGCCCACGGTTGAGGGTCAGCACCTGCTGGCCGGCCACCTGATCGCCATCCAGTGCACTGCCCGTATCAAGCTGGACAGTCAGCCCCGCGGCCAGGCGCCAGCTGCGCCGCTCGCCGGTGGCGGTGCCGTAGTCGCTGAGCAGCGTCGGCAGCACGCTGCGCTGATGCACGCCATAGCCGCTGGCAAGCAGCACCCCGGCACCGGCCAGCCCGCCGAGCACGGCCCGCCGCGACACCCGGCTGCGCGCCTGCAGCAGGCTGCGCGCCGCCGGCACGCCCTGCGTACCGCTACGCAGGCCCTGGCCCAGGCCATCCAGGCGCTGCCAGGCCAGTTCGTGGGCCGCGCTCGCCTGGCGCCAACGCTGGCAGGCCAGCCGCTCGGCCTCGCTGCTGGCCCCCGACTGCAGGCGCACCATCCACAGCATGGCCTGCTCGACCACGGCCGGGTCCAGCCGTTGCGTATCTGCCTGCTGCGGCTTCATTCGCCGTAGACCGACGCGTAGCAGTGCCGATAGGCCTTGAGCATGGCTTTCTGCACTACATTGACGGTCAATCCTTGGCGCTCGGCGATCTGCGCGTAGGTCAGGCCGTCGAGTTGCGACAGCAGGAACACCTCGCGCACGCGGCTGCCCAGGCCATCGAGCACCTGCCCTACCGCATCCAGTGCTTCGAGCACCAGCAGGCGGGTTTCCTCCGAGGGCTGATGCTGCGGTTCCAGCAGCGCCAGGCTGTCCAGGTAGGCGCGCTCCAGCGCCTGGCGGCGAAAGTGCTGCAGGCACAGGCGCCCGGCGATGGTCGCCAAATAGGCGCGAGGCTCGCGCAACTGCGTCGGCAGCTCGCTGCGCAACAACCTGACGAAGGTGTCCTGGGCCAGGTCCAGCGCCTGTTCGCGGTTACCCAACCGGTTGCGCAGCACGCTCACTACCCAGCTGTGGTGCCGCAGGTAGAGATCGCCGACGACATGGCGGTTGGCTGGGTTCATGGCGCGGATCTCCGGCGGCAAATGAATGAAAGTCGCACATGGTAATACTTATCATTCATTTGCATCCAGACGCGTGTTTCACACGCTGCGGGTCAAACCACCATCGACCTTGATGTTCTGCCCGGTGATGTAGGCTGCGCCGTCACTGGCCAGGAAGGCGATGGTGGCGGCGATCTCCTCGCTGGTGCCGTAGCGTTTCATCGGCACCATGTCGCGGCGCTGCTCGGTTTTCGTCAGGCTGTCGATCCAGCCCGGCAGCACATTGTTGATGCGTACGTTGTCGGCTGCGTAGGTGTCGGCGAAGACCTTGCTGAACGCCGCCAGCCCCGAGCGGAACACCGCCGAGGTGGGGAACATGTCGCTGGGTTCGAAGGCCCAGGCGGTGGAAATATTGATGATCACCCCGCCCTGCTGGCGCTGCATGATCGGCGTCACCAGCCGCGCCGGGCGGATCACGTTGAGCAGGTACACTTCCATGCCCTTGTGCCAGTCTTCGTCGCTGATTGCCAGGATCGGCGCGCGGGGGCCGTGGCCGGCGCTGTTGACCAGCACATCCACCCGGCCCCACTTGGCCATGACCGCGTCTACCAGGCGTTGCAGGTCTTCGACGGACTGGTTGCTGCCAGTCACGCCGATACCGCCCAGCTCATTGGCCAGCGCCTCGCCCTTGCCTGACGACGACAGGATGCCGACCTTGAAGCCGTCGGCGGCCAGGCGCCGGGCCGCGGCTGCGCCCATGCCGCTGCCGCCGGCGGTGATGATTGCCACTTTCTGTACTGACATGCTGCCTCCAGCATTGAACAAGAACATGATGGTTCGAGGGTGCCAGGCTGCAGGGCCCGTGCAGACCACTTCGCCGCTCCTACAGGTACTCACTCACCCTAGCAGCCGCGCAGCTTTTGAGGGAGACAGCCAGGCCTTCGAAAGCCAGTAGCTCAACTATCGCCTACTTGCTCTTTGAGCCAAGTCTTGACCACTGCCAGTGCAGCAGGCTGCTGCGCCTTGCGCGGCCATACCAGGTAGAACGCATTGTCCAGCTGCAGCTGCTGAGGGAACACCTGGACCAGCCTGCCGGCGGCAATATCGCCCTTGACGAAAGCGTGGCTGGCCAGCGCGATGCCCTGCCCGCCTGCGGCCGCCTCGATCGCCAGCGAGGTCTGGTTGAAGCGCAGGTTGCGCGCCGCCCCCGGCCCCTGCCCGGGGAACAGCGCCGCCGTGAACGCGGGCCAGAAGTCATGGGCGTCGTGCAACGCGACAAACCCCTGCAGCGCCGCAAAGGTGTCCGGTGCACCTTTTTCTGCCAGCAACTGCGGGCTGGCCACCGCCACCAGGCGCTGCGCCATCAGCAACTCGGCGTTGAGCCCCGCACCGAACGGCGGCTGGCCGTAGCGCACGGCCAGGTCGACGCCATCGGTGTGGAAGTGCGACAGCCGATCGGTTGCCAGCAGGCGCAGGTCGATGTCGGGGTTGCTTTCGGCGAAATCGCCGAGCCTGGGGATCAGCCATTTCGCCGCAAAAGTCGGTGTCACGCTGACCGTGAGTTGCGAAGGTTGAGGGCGCAGCAGCCGGGTCGCCTCGTCGATCATCGCCAATGCGCCGCGCACGCTGGTGCTGTAGGCGCGCCCGGCGTCGGTCAGGCCCAGGCCGCGGGGCAGGCGCTCGAACAGGCGGATGTTCAGGCTGGCCTCCAGGCCGCGAATCTGCTGGGCCACCGCCGCCTGAGTGACACCCAGTTCCTCGGCGGCGAGGCGGAAATTCAGGTGGCGGGCGACCACCTCGAACATGCGCAGGGCATTGAGTGAGGGCAGCGAGGGGAATGCGGCTGACATGGCGGTAGGGATTCTATTGGCTGCAGAGTGCGCTCCAGTGTGCCAAGGGTTTCCAGCCATGGCTATAAAAGCGCCCGGCCCCAGAACTTTTTCTTTTTTGCCGGTCTATCTGCACAAGCCCGAAGCGAAACGCTAACGCGGGCGGCTGGCCACACCTTCTACTGTCTTTCAGAGGCTGTCTTCACCCATGAAACTACCTACCCCACGCATGCTGCTCCTTGGCCTGTTCGCCCTTGTGGCAGTGGGCTCGGCGAACGCTTCGCCGATGAAGACGTCCAACCCCGTGCCCGCTGCCGAAGTGGCGGCGCCCCAGGCCCCGGCCCCCGCCAACCCCTGGCCGAGCCTGGCCAGCACGGTCGCCGAGCAGCCGGCAACGCTGCTGGCCCATGACGACCGCTACTACCGTGATGACCGCTGGCATGACCGCCGCGAAGACTGGCGCCGCGAGCAATGGCGCAAAGAACAGTGGCGCCGTGAACAATACCGCCGCGAAATGGAACGGCGGCACAACTGGGAGCGTTATCACGACCGCGCCCGGCACGATCGCTACTACGATGACCGCCGTTACTATCGCCGCTGACTGGCCTGCTCCAGCCCATCCAAAGGCGCGGGCAGGTGCAGCACCACCTGCGCCTCCTTGATCACATCCAAGCGCACCAGGGTCGACGCCCCCAGCCCGTCGAGCAACTGGCTCAACGGGCCGCCATGGCGCACCAGTTTCACGCCCCGGGGCAGCAGGCGCTGGGCATAGGACAGCGGATTGGTCAGCACCTGGGTCTGCTGCCATTGCCCGTCGACCTGATGAACCATGGTCGTGGTGCCCATCCTCGATTGCGACGCCACCGTGCTCAGCGCGGGCAACGGCGCTTGCAGGCTCAGGTCCGGCCTGCCGTCGGTTGCGGCGATCCGCGCCTGCACGCGGGCGCCGATATCCACCTCGATCGGCGCGCGCCACTTGGGCAACTGATAGCCCAGCACTCCACGCACCCGGGCGATCTCGGTGTTGACCGGCAGCGCCAGCACATGGGCGAAGAAGCTGCGCCGACGCATCGCATCCAGCAACTCCAGCACCTGGGGCCCCCGGGCGCCGGGGCGGCGGACGACGATGGCCACGGACACTTCGTCGTAAGGATCGTTGTCGCACACGCCATAGGAAAAGAAGTTGAGCGCCACCAAGCCGTACCCGGGCAACGGGCTCAAGGGTTCGAGGACCTCCGGTAGGCTTGCCCGCAGGCGCCCGAGTGGGGCCAGGTACAACAGCTGGATGCTGGCCGAGCGGTAGTAGAAATTCGGCGCCCAGACCAGCCCGACCCGGGACTGCACCAGTTGCTTGGGGATGCGCCGGAAATACGCGATGTCTCCGGCGGCCGGGTCGCGCGCCACCTGGTCGAGGTCGGGGTTCATCCGGAAGCGGTCGTAGTACCCTCCTTCCAGCACCTCGACCTGCTGCGTGCCGAACTCGACCTGGGTGTAGCGCCTGTCCATATCTGCTTGACCTTTCTCGAAGATTGACCCGCCGGGCAGCCGAGGGGGCGTGCCCATGATCAGCCCGCGTCAATCACTCTAAGGTTCAACTCAACTTGAAGGTCAAGCGTTCATCCAAGGCTCACTCCACGACCCGGTGAGCCTTGGCCGCACCTGCGCTTTCCTCGCGCAGGCGCTCCAGCACCCGCTGGGTGTTGTCGTCGCAGGGCATGCCCTCGGGCCGGTTCTCGATGCTGTCGATGGCGATCAGCAGCTGCGCCCTGTTCTGCGCCAGGCGCTGCTGCATGGCTTCGATCTCGGCCACCTTGCGCTTGAGGCCGTCGAGCAGGCCGTCCTTCTGCCAGGCATTGGGCCCCACCGGCAGCAGGTGGCGAATCTCTTCCAGTGAAAAGCCCGCGCGTTGGGCACCGGTGATGATCTCCAGGATCCACAGCGCTTGCGGCCCATAGTCACGGTAGCCATTGGCCCGGCGCTCGACCGCCTTGATCAGCCCGCTGGCCTCGTAGAAGCGGATACGCGACGCCGCCAGGCCGCTGCGCTTGGCCAGCTCACCGATTTTCATCATTCACCTCGCTGAATACGTTTACTGGAGTTATCCCACAAAAACTGTTGACCTTAAAGTTGCCTTTAAGCTTAAGGTCGGGCCACTCCCCCTCGAGGCCCATGCAATGAATGTGTTCACTCCGCTCACCCTGCCCAATGGTTCGCTGGTGCCGAACCGTATCGCCAAGGCCGCCATGGAAGAGAACATGGCGCAGACCGACCAGGCCCCTTCCGAGCGCCTGATGCGCCTGTACCAGGCCTGGGCCGACGGTGGCGCCGGCCTGCTGATCAGCGGCAACGTGATGATCGACAGCCGCGCCATGACCGGCCCGGGCGGTGTGGTGCTGGAGCACGACGGGCAACTGGAACCGTTCAAACGCTGGGCGCGGATCGGTCGCTCGCGAGGCGCGCAGTTCTGGTTGCAGATCAACCACCCCGGCCGGCAGATGCAGGCCAACCTCGGCCAGCAGACCTGGGCACCCTCGGCCGTGCCATTGGCGCTGGGCAGCATGTCCAAGCACTTCGCCACCCCACGGGCGATGACCGCGCCCATCATCGCCGAGGTGATCGCCCGCTTCGCCCGGACCGCGCAGTTGGCCGAACAAGCCGGTTTCACTGGCGTCGAAATCCACGCCGCCCACGGCTACCTGCTCAGCCAGTTCCTCTCCCCGTTGAGCAACACCCGCACCGACGAATGGGGCGGCCCGCTGGAAAACCGCGCACGGCTGTTGCTGGAGGTGGTGAAAGCCGTGCGCAAGGTGGTCTCGCCCGGCTTCGCGGTAGCGGTCAAGCTCAACTCCGCCGACTTCCAGCGCGGCGGTTTCAGCGCCGACGACGCACGCCAGGTGGTCGCGCTGCTCAACGGCCAGGGCGTCGACCTGATCGAGCTGTCCGGCGGCAGCTACGAAGCCCCGGCCATGCAGGGCGACGCCCGCGACGGCCGCACCCTCGCCCGCGAGGCCTACTTCCTCGACTTCGCCCGCGACATTCGCCAGGTCGCGCAAATGCCGCTGATGGTCACCGGCGGCATACGCCGCCTGCCGGTCGCCGAACAGGTGGTGGCCAGTGGCGTAGAGATGGTCGGCATCGGCTCGGCCCTGGCCATCGCCCCAAGCCTGCCTAAGGACTGGCGGCGTGGCGTCGACCCGGCGCCGCAACTGCGGCCGATCAGCTGGAAGAACAAGGCGCTGGCGTCGTTGGCCAACATGGCGGTGGTCAAGTTCCAGCTGCGTCGGCTGAGCCTTGGGCGAGCGCCGGATCCGCAGGTGTCGCCGTTGCGGGCGCTGGTGTTGCAGCAATTGGCCAATGCGCTGCGCACGCGGCAGTATCGGCGGTGGATGCGCGAGACGGGCAAGCGCGAGGGTTGCTCGGGTGCGGTTTGAGTCCTGGACCGGGGCTGCATCCTGACGCGCAGAGCGAACACGAGCCAGACGGGTCGGCGTTGTATTACCCGATCAGTTCGACGTAATGGGACTCACCCCCTCCAGTGGCGCCAGATAACCAACCCCAAACAAAGTGCAGGGTCGTGCGGCCTGCTTGATCAACACCCACCGTACCCCGGGACCAGCCGGCAAGAAGCTCGCCCTCGGTCGTCAAGCACTGAAACAGCAGCTCGATGGTATCGGGGCCTGTCACGCGGCCTACCTGGTGACCTGCACGGATCCGTCCGCCTTGATAAGTGCTGTTGATGGCGCCAGCGGCGACTGAATAATGGAAGACCGTGCCGGCGCCCGATAACCCTTGGGTGTTGCTGGCTACCGAGAATCGACGGTTGTTCAGTCGTGCTTCGATCTGGAGAAAATCAGCTTGCGACTGGCGTGTGTCTTTCATGGCGAAATCCATTTCAGAAACGATCACCTTACTCGAGGCGGCGATGTATGTTCTACCTGAAGGTTCGGGTATGTGGGCCTTGAATGGCCGTTATCGACCCGAAGCAGACGCTGGAAAAAGGGACCCGTTGGCGCGACGCGCACTCTGTGGGAGCGGGTTTATCGGGACGCCGAACCGCCGCGAAGCAGGCGCCGCGGTGGATGGCACCGGCTGTGCCGGTG